>JAUWOH010000128.1 GCA_030612225.1 Desulfobacteraceae bacterium | reverse complement strand
ACAGTCTTCAAAAAGAAGATCCACAGTATCCGAACCGCGAAGACCCATTTTATCTTCCAGTGGTCCTGCGGTGAAGCCGGGTGTCCCTTTTTTTACAAGAAAAGCACTTATTCCTTTGTGACGCTTGGTCTCATCAGTTTTCGCAGTTACGATGACTACACCGGCATTCTTACCCGTAGTAATGAAACGTTTGGTTCCGTTTAAAATATAGCTGTCGCCGTCACGAACTGCTTTTGTAGTCTGCCGCAACGGATCTGATCCGGCGTTTGGTTCCGTCAGGGCAAAGGCGCCGATGATTTCTCCTGTTGCAAGAGGTTTTAAAAAACGTTGTTTTTGATCTTCTGTGCCGTATCTCAGGATACTTTCGCAAACGATTGAATTATGAACCGACATAACAACAGCGGTTGAAGCACAGGAGTATGCAACTTCGGAAAGGGCAAGGACGTAGCTTATCGTATCCGCTCCTGAACCGTTATATTCCGGTGGAACCATCATTCCCATAAATCCCAGCTCCCCAAGCTGTTTCAGATTATCTCCAGGGAACTCTTTGGTCTTATCACGCTCTGCGGCGGTGGGAGCGATGACTTCCCTTGAAAAATCTCTGACCATTGTTTGAATCATCAACTGTTCATCTGTAAGTTTAATCGACATAAATAGAATCCTCCTTAAAAAGGCTATAAAGCCGGAAGGCTTTGAGGTCAGAAGGCTGAAGGGCTTTTTAGCTTCCCAGCTTCATATCCTCCTCGCTTCCAAGCCTGTGCTACGGTCCATAAATTACAACAACTAGCTCTGCTTCTGCCTCGCCGGTATTTCTTAACATGTGCCTTATCCCGGAGTTAAAATGAAGCGATTCTCCTTTTTTAAGTTTATTTATGTTTTCTCCGACAATAATGTCAATCGTTCCTTCAAGCACATAAACAAATTCTTCCCCTTCGTGTTGATATCCAATCCCCTTATGATCCTTTAACGGATCAACAATGACTTTAAATGCTTTAAGGTGTTTATTTTCAGCACCTGGAGTCAGTGTGGTATAGGCATAGTTTTCCGTGCGCTCAGTATAGGCCTTGACGCGTTTTTTCAAGGTTGTTTTTTGTTTCTCTAAAAGAAATCCTGAATCTATTTCCAAAGCTCTTGAAATTTGTAGAAGAGCCCCAACCGGTGGTGTCTCTTTACCAGCTTCAATGTCTTTAAGATATTCGACGGAAAAACCGGTTTCATTTGCAAGGGAGTTAAAGCTAATCTTTTTTTGTGTCCTGGCTTTTTTAATTCTTTTTCCTACAGGATCATGGGTTGGAGCCTTTTTTCTTGGCATAATACCTCCTTTTATCTGTTTGTGAAAAACGTATGCAGTTCATTTTAAGAATTCATCAATATTGACATTCAGTATATCATTACTTTATTCTTATAAAGAATTTTTTTTCAATCAACAAGTAAAATTTTCGTAACTGGTTCAAAGTTCAATGGTTCACGGTTCAAGGTTAACTGATGAAAACTGTACGGGTTTGAGATATTGAGGTGTGACATATTGCGAGTCACTGCTGCCGTTTAAGGTTCATCAACTATGTCAAGTAATATGAAAAATGGGACATCGTTGTAGGCTAAGTCCCGATTTTAGCTGGAAACCCTGAACTGTGAACCTTGAACCTGACAACCGGAGTAGTAACAATGAATCTTGAAAAAAAAATGGTTGTTTTGGAACAAATTTACGAAATATATGATAATTTTACGAAAGGGCTTGATGTCGCGTGTAATAAATACTGCGCTAACTGCTGCACACGTAATGTTACGATGACAACTCTTGAAGGATATAAAATTGCTGATTTTTTAGAATTAAGAGGGAAAACGGATCTGTATACAAAAATTCAAAAAGCTTTGTATAAAAAACGATTTTTACCTGAAATAACAATAAACATGCTGGCAGAACGTTGCCTGCAAGGTGAGGATATTCCTGCTGAGGAAAGTGATGCCCGGTGGGGGGCGTGTCCGCTTTTAATAAACAAAGAATGCCCGATTTACATGGTGAGGCCCTTTGGGTGCAGGTGTTTTGTTTCAGAATCAAATTGTATGGAAAACGGTTATGCAGAAGTCGATCCATTCGTATTGACGGTTAACAGCGTATTTTTGCAATATATCGAACATGTTGACAAGGATGGTTGCTTTGGCAATCTGACGGATGTTCTTCTCTTCATGCAAACTGAAGATAGCCGAAAATTATTCGAAAAAGAAATTTTAAAATGCGAAGATACGTGGATGATTTCAAACAGGCCGATAAAAGCTTTTTTAATAGCACCTGAGCACAAAGCCAGGATGGAGCCGATCTTAAAAGCTCTTCAAAACAGTTTCTCATCAATTTTTATGCAAGATTCAGGTGTTAATTCATGAGTGCCACCTAAAACACTTTCTTAAGTTCTAATCCTAGAGATCTTTGAAAAATGGTAATTTTTATTCGAGTTCAAGTCGAAGATCCCGGACTTTGAGCGGGGGAAGGCGAAAATTTCAACCACAGGAATATATAGAATATTTCGAGGATTGAAATTTGAGCCTGACGCAGAAATCGGGTAAAAAGTGCCGTTTCGAAGTCTGCGCTTATCTGCAAAGGTCTCTCACGGAAAATCTATATTCCCAAGTGATTAAGGTAGTTTTTAGCCTGTGGAATTATTTCATGCTCAGGATATTTTTTTATTAAAGCTGATAGGATCTTTTTTGCCCGCGAGGGGTCCATCAAGCGGTCATGAAATATTTGTGCGCAACGGTAATATGCCTTTGGAACCAGGGCATCATCCGGGAAAGCTTTAGTCAGCCTGTTATAGGTTCTGATTGCTTCCTTTATTTTTCCGGTTTCGTTAAGCCAGCCTCCTATTTTGAAAAGTGCAAAAGAAGTGGGAATGAACTCACGGTTCATGGCCAGGCATTTGGCATATAGTTCACAAGCTTTGCTTTTTGTATTTTTATGTGCCAGCAAATCCAGGTGTGTGATGCAGTGTTTTAGCATTTCGGGCTTTCGCTTTTTCATCAGAAGTAGATTGAGATAACGCTCTGAAAGAGTAATGTCTGTAATTGGGCGTGTTTTTGTTGTATCTTTAATAAAGGAGATTGCGTCATCAAGCTTGCCGTCCTTTATCATTATATTTACCCTGTTTAGAATATTAGTACTTTCATCTTCTTCAATTTCTTTTACAGCCGATTCCTTAAAATCTTCATAATCAACCTGATATCCAATTTCTTCATGGTATTGCAGGATAACATAACCCATCAAATGGTATGAAATAATTGTATAATAGTTTTTAGCAAAACCGAAAAACAGTTGAAACAGTTCGGTAGGCAAAAACTTCATTATATACTGACCTAAAACAGCAGGGGCAGAGCCAAGGAGAATAAGAAAAAAGTACATCAAAAAGTAGCCGCGGCCGATCCTGAAGGCGAGTCTTGTAAAAACCACAGGATTAACAGCATGAAAAAGACTGTTTGTTGTAACCAGAAGTATGATTATTGCGGGAACATAAAAAAGTGCAAATATAAGAAATAAAACAGCCACAATTATACCGGCTGATGGAACCAGCGATGCAAAAACAAATCCAATAATTATATAGATTGCTATCTGTTTGAACACCTGCATGAAATCTTCTGAAATCGTTTCCGAAGTAATCCCAGGCGGTGTAAGGTCTCCATGTGCAGTGGCTTTAAGCGCTGAAAAAGAATACTTAAACAGGATTCCCCATAATACAATTTTAAGCAGAAAACCGATTATGGAAAGCTTTGAAAGAATCAAACCAACAATGGATAATATAGTAATTAATGCCAGGGGTTGCAGAGAAAGGGGATAGGTGAAAAATTTAGGCAGCCTGGTCCAGAATGGCTCAATTATATTTGCAACTCCGACCCAGCTGGTTTCGACATTGCACTTTGGACATAGATGAATATTTTCATTTTTAAGAACGCCACCTTTTCTCCTTGTTACAATACAATCAGGGCAAAAGTACGAACCGCACTTCGGGCAATTCCAGTAAGCAGGTTTTGTCGAATGATATTCGCAGAATTTTTTCATTGTCTGTAAATTAGATATTTTGAGATGAAATTAGAATTAATTTATAAAGTAATGTATTATTACAT
The DNA here is from genome assembly GCA_030612225.1 of Desulfobacteraceae bacterium. Classification (GTDB taxonomy): domain Bacteria; phylum Desulfobacterota; class Desulfobacteria; order Desulfobacterales; family JAUWMJ01; genus JAUWMJ01. Next base: position 3,550 of record JAUWOH010000128.1, on the reverse strand, counting down.
ATTTAGCTTAGCTGAGGCAAGCAATAAAATACATTTTGTGTTATTTACAACTTTGTGATTAAAATGAATATTTCTATAATATTGTGAAAAAGGCTGCCATGAACTCCTCTTTACCAATAGTAATTTCCGCATCCAGAAGGACCGATATACCCGCTTTTTATATGGAATGGTTTATGGACCGGATAGAAAAGGGGAGCTTTGAGGTAATAAACCCGTATAACCACCACGTATCCGTTGTTCCTGCCACATGTGAAAATGTTCACAGTATTGTATTTTGGTCAAAAAATTTCAGGCCTTTCATAGAAAACGGCTACGGTGATAAGCTTAAAAAAAGAGGATATAATCTTTTCTTTAATTTCACCATAAATTCTTACTTACCTTTGCTTGAACCAAATTTGCCATCTTTGGCCGATCGTCTTGATCAGCTTGAATCTCTTTCCGATTGTTTTAATTCAAATACTATCAACTGGAGATTCGATCCTCTATGTTTTTATAAAACCAGAGGTAATCAACTAATGGATAATTTGCACGATTTTTCCCTTATTGCAGAGAAGGCATCAAATTGCGGCATAAAACGCTGCATTACAAGCTTTATGGATCACTACCCGAAGATTAAGAAAAGAACTGCACGAATGGCTGATTTTTCTTTTACAGATCCACCTCTTGAAAAGAAAAAAGAAATTGTGCTAAAAATGGCAAAAATTTTATCTGAAAAAATAATAAGTCTTCAAACATGTTGTGAAAAAGAAGTGATTGACGTTCTTCCTTTAGATTGTGGCATTACAAAGAGCTCGTGCATACCGAATGATCTCCTGGTAGAAATATTTGGCGGCAGACTTTCCATTAGAAAAGACTCCGGTCAGCGGATTAAAAGCGGGTGCGGGTGTAAAGTCTCTGTGGATATCGGCTCATATAATCTGCATCCCTGCTATCACAACTGCCTCTTTTGTTATGCCAATCCGGCTAAAAGGCTTGGAGGCAAGGATGCTGGGAAGCTTGAAGGCAGGGAAACCGGGAAGTCGCAAAGCTTAAGTTTTACGGAGAGACACTGAATTCAGACCTCGTAATTCACATTACAAAAATGACCGTAAACCTTGATATACCACGAAATTGCAAATAAATTGGACACCAGGTCGGTCTGGGTTATAAGGTTCAGGGGTCCCGGTTCAAGGTTAAGTGCTTCGCACTTTTTCCTTACCTATTGATTCCATTGGGTTAATGCCATGGAAGGATAAACCTCTGAACCTCTGAACCGTGAACCTTTCAACCCAAAGCCTGGCCTGGAAATGGAGCGTTCTGTCCAAAATATTACGCCGTAATACGCTATAAGCTACGAGGTCTGGAATTAAAGTTTTTAATATCTGTGAAATTTCCGTGCAACTCCGTGGTAAAAATATGAAGAAAGTAAAAATCGGCAAACTTATACTTGATAATCCGGTAATTCTGGCACCTCTGGCAGGTATCACCAACCTTCCTTTTCGGATGATTGCAAAAGATGCAGGCTGCGGGCTGGTCTGCTCGGAAATGATAAGCGCAAACGGACTTGTCTATAAATCGATTAAGACTGAAAAAATGCTCGACAGCCATCCGGGAGAAAAACCACTGTCCATACAGATATTTGGATCAGATCCTTTAATAATGGCAGAAGGTGCAAAAATTGTTGAAAACCAAGGGGCGGATATTCTAGACATCAATTTTGGCTGTTCAGTTAAAAAAGTTGTCAAAACAGGGGCTGGTGTCGCCCTTATGAGAACTTTGGAGAAGGCAGAAAAATTACTCGAAGCTGTTCGGGAAACTGTGAAAATTCCCATGACAATAAAGATAAGAACAGGATGGGATAAAACAGGCAACCAGGCAATTAAAATATCCGAGATTGCGCAGGCGTGTGGCATAGATGCTATCGTGGTACATCCACGCACAGCTTCACAGGGGTTTAGAGGTATGGCGGATTGGTCGATTATTTCTGCGGTTAAAAAAAAGGTTTCCATTCCCGTTATAGGAAACGGGGACATTGTAAATCCTGAAGATGCCATACGGATGCTTGATGAGACAGGCTGCGATGCTGTGATGATAGGAAGAGCGGCAATCGGAAATCCATCAATTTTCTCTGATGTACTTACTCTTTTGAGAGGCGAAGAAGTGCCTCAAAGGGATTTGCTTTCTCGCTTCGATATAATGACCAAATACCTGAAAGATTCTGTAGAATACATTGGCGAAAAGCAGGCATGCTTTATGATGCGCAGTCGTCTCGGCTGGTTTGTCAAGGGAATGCGTTTTAGCAGCAGTTTCCGGGAATCTATCAAGCATATTTCGTCTGAAGAACAGGCGTTGCAACTTATAAGATCATACAGAGATAAGGTGATGCAAACAGGGTAAATAAATTTGAAATCCGTGGCGATTTTGATCTGGTCTATATCTGCCGGTTATCAAAGTGTTTGCTTTTAAAGCGAATAAAGGTGTAATTGTTTTAAATTATGAATGTTTTGTGCGTAAGTCCTGGTCGGGTACTGTGCCATTGCCGGCGAAGGAAAAAGTATCAGCTTATCAGTGTGTCCGTGACTAAATAATGGGAAAAACAAATGAAATCCATTCCATCAATAGATGGAATTGCCGATAAAATTTATTTTATACGCGGTTTAAAGGTTATGTTTGATAGAGATTTGGCAGAGCTTTATGGCATTGAAACAAAACGTTTAAAGGAACAGGTACGAAGGAACATTGAAAGGTTTCCGGAAGATTTCATGTTTGAACTCACAAAAGAAGAATTAAAAAATTGGAGGTCGCAATTTGCGACTTCCAATCAATATATAATGGGATTACGTATTCCTCCATTTGCGTTTACAGAGCATGGTGTGCTTATGCTTTCCTCTGTCTTAAAGAGCGATCGGGCTGTTCAGGTAAATATCCAGATAATGCGGATTTTTACTAAACTTAGACAAATAGTTCTGGATAATGAAGACCTCGCCCAATTGTATGGAGTAGAGACAAAAATTCTGAACAAAGCTGTAAAGTGCAATTTGGATAGATTTCCAGAGGATTTTATGTTTCAACTTACGGCTGAAGAATCAAAAAATTTGAGGTTCCAAATTGGAACCTCAAAGCAACGGGGTGGACGCCGATATTTGCCATATGCTTTTACTGAACAGGGTGTCGCCATGCTTTCCGGCGTATTGAAGAGTCCGAGGGCCGTTAAAGTAAATATCGAAATCATGAGAGCCTTTGTGCGGCTTCGCCAATTAATAGCATCGCACACCGAACTGGCTGGCAAACTGTTGGAAATGGAAAAGAAATATGATGAGCAGTTCAAAGTTGTCTTTGACGCGATCCGTGCCTTGATGGCACCGCCTGAAACAAAGAAAAAGAAAATCGGCTTCACGGTTAAAGAAAAAAAAAGGCCTATGGTAAATCCATGCCGAAAGCTGCCCAAGTTGAAATTTTATTAACCCCTCAGGCGAAAAAGATCTGGGACGCTATACCTGGTGATTTTCAGATGAAGCTACTGAACAACGTTTGGTGCTCAAGCTGTTCAGATACAACGGGCATCGGAAGC
>JAUWOH010000323.1 GCA_030612225.1 Desulfobacteraceae bacterium | reverse complement strand
AATCTTTGAATAAGCGCTGGATGGCTAAGTAAAAAGGCTCATGTACAAGGCGTAGCGGTTTTTCAGGGACGAGACTATACGATATAGTATGTCGAGTTCCTGAAAAACCGCTACAACGCAGTAGATGGGACTTTTTACGACGCCATCAACTTTTAAAGCGGCTTAAGTGTCAGGATATCTTTTGTATGTTCTTTTATAGCTTTATCGCTGAACCACCAGAAAACCTTTTTGCCGTTTCTTACTACTCCCTTTTTATGTCTTTTCGCCGGTATAATTTTCCCCATAATATAGCGCATGTCATTTAACATTGACATACAGGGCTAATCTTCCTATACTTCATTTCTAAACAACAAGATCTTATCACGTTAGAAATAGATCAAAAACCAGTGCCTGTCTGGTAATTGAATACATTTTTTTAACCCAATACGACAATATTTCTTGAAAAATAACGAATCAAAATCCAAATCGGCATTTATCCGACTTGATTTTGAGAAAATGAGAAAAACACCGCTTAACACCAAAAAACTAATTTCTTATCATCTCATTCAGTTTTAATAATAATTTAAAAGTTCATGTGGTTATTCAATCTTAATTTTGGAAATGGTGATAACATGAAAAAAATATTTAAAGTTGTTTTTATTTTATTGGTTTTAGCGATTTTGTGTGTTGTTGGTATTACAACGTATCAGTTTAACACTTATGCGCCAAATGCGGTAACGCAGGAAGCTGTTTCAAGTAATCTTGTATATTTTCAGAGTTCCTATGAGGAATGTCGTAAAGGCTTTATTCTGTCGGCTGACAAGATAAAGAAAAAATTTGAAAACGTAAAAATCTCAAAGCTAAAGGTTGAAAGCAAAAAAGATCCGGATTTAACGATTGATTATTGTTATGTTCCGGCTCAGAAGAAATTTAAGCGGCTGCTTATTTTATCATCTGCTGTTCATGGAATTGAAGGGTATGTGGGAAGCGCGGTCCAGCAGATGTTCATGAAGGAGTTAATTGGAAGCGTAAATCTAACTGATACGGGAGTTCTTTTTATACATGGGATTAATCCCTATGGGTTTAAATATAACCGAAGGGTTTCAGAAAACAATGTTGATTTGAATAGAAACTGTTCAAAAGGCAACAGGCTTTATAAAAGTGTTAATGCGGGATATTCAGATTTATACGGCATGCTCAACCCTAAAGGTAAAGTGAGCCTTACAAGTGTTGGAAATGTGTTTTTCCAGATAAATGCCATCCAGAAGATCGTACGGTATTCCATGAAAACCTTGAGGCAGGCAATTTTGCAGGGCCAGTATCAATATCAGGAAGGCCTTTGGTTTGGCGGCAATGCTCTTGAACCATCCATTAAAGCAGTCACACCTTTATTAAAGGAATTTGCAAAAAATTATGAAATTGTTTTTAATATTGATTTGCATACCGGCTGGGGTACTAGAGGCACCCTGCATCTTTTCCCAAATCCCATTGTAGATAAAAAATTAAAGAAAGATCTTGAAAATTTATTTTCCGGTAATCATATCGACTGGGGTGACGGGGATGATTTTTATACGGTTACCGGAGATTTTACATCATATATCGGACAGGTTCTGCCTGGAAAATACTATCTTCCCATGGTTTTTGAATTCGGGACCCTTGACAGCCAGACAACAATGGGTTCAATAAAATCTTTACATAATATGATTGTTGAAAATCAAGGGTTCCATCACGGTTACAAAACCAAGAAAGATGAATCAAAAATTAAAACAAATGTACTGGAAATGTATTATCCTTCTTCAGAGAACTGGAGATCAAAAGCGATAGAAGATGCAAGAAAAATTCTATCCCAGGCAGTGAAAAAATTTGAGACCATAGAAAATTAAATTTTAAAGCTGTTAGAAACTCAAGAGTGAAAAAAACAAGAATAACAGGTAAAATCACTTAGTTTTCAGCCATTTATACATGATAAATGCCAACCAGCCCTGAAGAAAGAAAGTAAAAAATGGCCATGATCGATGAGAAGTATCTTTTACCGACAGCTATTATTGACAGCGACAGCCCGCTTATTCTTGAACATGCTGAAAGGATTATCGGTACTGCCGGAGGTTCAGCGGTTGAAAAGGCCGTAAAACTCTACTACGCAGTCCGGGACGGAATCTGGTATGATCCCTATTATCCATTTTACCGTGCCGAGCACTACCGGGCAAGCAATGTATTGAAAAGCGGACGCGGATATTGTGTGAGCAAAGCATCGCTTCTATGTGCATTGGGAAGAGCGTCCGGGGTTCCGTCACGCGTCGGTTTTGCCACTGTTAGAAATCACCTTGCCACCAGGCAACTGATAGAGTTCCTGGGTACTGATCTTTTTGTCTATCATGGGTTTACAGAATTTTACATCGACGGCAGATGGGTTAAAGCCACACCCGCCTTTAATGTTGAACTCTGCAAAAGACATAAAGTCGTTCCTCTTGAATTCAACGGCCTGGAGGATTCCATCTTCCAGCCATACAGCCTGGAAAAAAAACAGTTCATGGAATATCTGGACGATCACGGAACTTATGCAGATATTCCGGTTGATGATATTGTAACCGCATGGAAGGTAACTTATGGAAAAGAAAGGGTCATGAAATGGATCGAGGCTTTCGAAAAGTCAGGAGGAATGTCGCCCCGCGACTTTAACAGGGAGGATGTTCTTTAATTGAGTTGTAAAGACAAGCAACGTGCGATTTAAGCTGATCTTTAATTACCGGGACTTCCGAGGCCACAGGATTATATGCATCTGCAATGGAAAAAGACAGATCATATAGTTGTGATTCAGGCAAAGCTGAGAGATAATCCAGAAAAAAATCAGCCTGGGGCGCAGGAATTAACGGAATCTGTGGTTTTAAAGCCAGGGCCTGGTAAAATCCTTTAAGGGTTTCTTCAACAGCGCAATCATCAGACCATACAACATCTCCAACTCCGTCTAATCTGTCAAGACGCATCCTGATTGACATATTTAAAAAAAATACAAGCATACCTTCTATGATGTACTTCAAATCTCTGTCTTCTCTTTCAAGTCTATCATTATTATCAAATATGGGCGCATATTGCCGTACAGTAATGAGTTTTAGGTCTATCTCATCGTCTTCAATTTGTATAACAAAATCTCCTGCTGCATGGTGCCATGGAAATATTTGATTAAAGGTCTCAATATCATAATATAAGGTTAGAATCATTGCAGCCTGCCTGTAAAGTTTCCTTGTTTGATTTTTTGAAAGGAAAAAGCTGCCGGTAACAGGGTCCCATACAAGCATCTTTTTGCTTGAATCAGCCGGTTCATGTGAAAGATGAAATTCGTTATAACCTTCAAACCATTGCCCTAAAAACATACTAAGGTTAAGATTGTTGACCAGGCAGATTTCATCTTTGCCGTAAACATCCGGGATGTATGAATTCTGAAATTTGCTGTTCAATCTTTGCAACAGTTCATATTCTCTTTCAATACAGCTTCTTCCTATTTCGGAAACAGCAACATTCAATACAAACGGAAACTTTTTTTTTCCTACAACTGCTTCGATCCGTGCAGGATGATAAAACTCTCCGTGTTTTTCTTGAAAGATATTAACACTCTTAATGTCTGAAAGCTTTATATTTTTATTTGTGATCTGTGATACAGTTGTTATTATTGTTTTGCAGTTGTTTGCTGAAAGGAAAGATCGGGCAGCTGTAAAATAATCCCCATAACAAAAAAAAATGCCGGAAGTCTCTTTGGGCTGCTTTCGGCTCATAGGTATTGAGGATTTCCAAATCTTGCTGTCTTTTTGCACCTCATTTTTTATATTTGAGAGGAAATAATTAAATTGCGGCTTGTTCGGCATGGGAATTTTTATTTAGGCGCTTAGCGTCATTTTATGAACAAGTTGTTGTCGATGTTACCGAATGGGAATATTTGTAATTGAAGATTGATAATTGAAAATTGGTGGAAGTCGCTACGCTCGGTCGATTTTATAATAAAGATTTCTATCCTTCAATCATCAATTTTCAATCGACAATCTTCAATTTATCGTTGGGTTCTGTGCTGTTCAATTTCTTTAAGTATTTCCGACGCGACTTCGTAACCGAGTTCAACAGCTTTGTCGCAATGCTGCACGGCCATTTCATAATGTTTTTTCTCCAGATATGCGACTGCCAGATTATTATGTGCAACGGCAAAGCC
>JAUWOH010000409.1 GCA_030612225.1 Desulfobacteraceae bacterium | reverse complement strand
GGATGCCCTGCATCCTCCAACGCTGCGGTGTCCCTTCAGACCGCCAAGATCGTTTTCCACGGCTTCCTGGACAAAGCGCTTTTCAAGGTCTTCATCCGGAAGGCGGAATGTTACGTTCATCAAAGAACGACTGTCAGCCTGGGCAGTCGCATTATAAAATTCGCTGGAATCGAGGAAACCGTATATAAATTGTCCCTTTGCGCGGTTCAATGATTCCATTTTGTCAAGGCCGCCTATTTTTTCTTCAAGCCATTTTAAAACAAGTTGTATTGTATAAATCGTAAAACACGGAGGAGTGTTATACATGGAATTTTTAGTTGCATAGGTTGAATATTTCAGCATTGAAGGGAGTGTGTCGGGCACCATATTTAAAAAATCGTCCCTTATTATTGCCATGCACACGCCGGCAGGACCGATATTCTTTTGGGCTCCTGCGTAAATAAAACCGAATTTTTCAGCGTCAAAGGACCTGCTCATAATATCAGATGACATGTCGGCAATCAGTGGCACAGCCTTTGCGTCCGGAAACTCCGCCCACTGGGTCCCTTTAATAGTATTGTTTGATGTGATATGGACAAATGCAGCATCGCTGCTGAATGTTATATCTTTGGGGATGTAGGAATAATTTTTATCTTCGGAAGAAGCAACTACTTTAATCGTTTTGCCCTGAATCTGCGCTTCCTTTACAGCCTTTGTGGACCACGTGCCTGTATCGACATAGTCTGCGGACTTACCTTCAGAGAGAAAATTCATGGGAATCATGCAAAACTGCATGCTGGCGCCTCCCTGTATGAAGAGCACATTAAATTTTTCATCCAGGTTTAAAAGTCGTTTTGTCCTTTCAACGGCATCGTTTATGACATCGTCAAACCATTTGGATCTGTGGCTTACTTCTGTGATCGACATCCCTGACGAGGCGAAGTTTAAAAAAGATTCTTTGATTTCCTCAAGAACTTCAAGGGGAAGGGCTGCGGGTCCGGCGTTGAAATTATAGATTCTGTTGTTTTGCATTTAGCATCCTCCGCAATAGATAGGGTTTTTAATATTTCATTTTACAGATAGTGCAAAATATGTCAATTATTAATATGCGTAATAAATGCAATATAATTGGCGTCTAAACGAAAGGTTATATTTGGTCAGTATAGGGGTATTGAAGCTTGATATTTGAAGCAAGGTCGAATACCAAACAATTAAATGACTTAAAACGACTTACTATAAAACGATTTTTAGATCATTGTGCCGCAGAAACAGCTTTCAGGGCATATTGTTCTTATCTTTTTTGTGTTTTCGTACCTTCGTGATTTCGTGATAAATTTTTTTCTCTCCCTGCTTGTCCAGGTTGGGATTTAGAATTTATAATCAAGTACAAGGGCTTTCAGCCAAACACTAACCAGGAAAATTACAGCCATGAAAATTTATAATTACCCTTCAAAATCAGCGGAAAAAAAACTTTTTTCCATTATTAACCGTAGCATCGATTTTAAGAAAAAGGATGTTCTTTATGTTACGCAGATTATTGAAGATGTCAGGAAAAACAGGGACAAAGCCATTGTTAAATATGCCAATCTTTTTGATTCCCCGGGTCTGACGGCGAAATCGATTAAAGTATCTAAAAAAGAAATTGATTCGGCAGCAAAAAAAGTGGACAGGTCTTTTGTGCGCTCTTTGAATCGTGCTGCAAAACAGATTGAGGAATTTCATAAACTACAACTTGATAAGTCCTGGATCAATACAGACAGGCCGGGTACGGTTTTAGGGCAACTGGTAAACCCAGTCGACTCAGCTGGTGTTTATGTGCCCGGAGCAAAAGGCGGAAAAACACCGCTTGTTTCTTCTGTACTGATGGGCGTTATCCCTGCAAAGATAGCCGGTGTCAGACGGATTATCATGGTAACGCCGTCAAAAAAAGATTCGAGCATAAACCCTCATCTTCTTGTCGCTGCCAAGAAAGCAGGCGTTGATGAAATTTACAAGGTTGGAAGTGCCTGGGCAATTGCAGCACTCGCTTACGGCACTGAAACCATAGAAAAAGTGGATGTCATAGTCGGACCCGGTAATATTTATGTTGCACTTGCAAAAAAGATTGTTGCAGGAACAGCAGGAATCGATATGATCGCAGGCCCCAGCGAGATCCTTATTGTTGCGGACAATACGGCAAACCCGGAATTTGTTGCAGCGGATCTGCTTTCCCAGGCGGAACATGATGTTCTGGCTTCAGCCATGCTGGTTACAGATTCCATAGAGACGGCAAAAGCTGTTATCCGTGCTGTTGAAGAGCAGATTAGTCATCTGTCAAGGAAAGATATTGCTGAAAAATCCCTTGCCGGTTACGGCGCAATAATGGTTGTATCGGATATTGCTGCTGCTATAAACCTTGCAAACCGGATTGCACCGGAACACCTTGAGCTTCAGATAAAAGAGCCCTTTGAATATATAGGACAGATTAGAAATGCCGGGGCTGTTTTTTTAGGCAGCTACACGCCAGAGCCTGTGGGTGACTATATTGCAGGTCCTAACCATGTGCTCCCCACAGCCGGTACCGCAAGGTTCGCTTCAGCCCTTTCGGTTGATCACTTTATTAAAAAGACAAGTCTCATTCATTATTCAAAAGCGGCTTTTAAAAAAGAGGCGCCGGATATCATCCGCCTGGCTGAAATCGAGGGGCTGGATGCGCATGCGAATTCGGTAAAGGTGAGATTAAAATCGTAAAGCTTTAATTGAGATATTTAAAAAATCAACTTTATGAACGTTTTTTGAACCGCAGAATATCGAACAAGAAATATCGAATGTCGAAGTGATCCCTTCGTAATTCTGCGGTTCCTTGTTCGATATTCGATATTCAATTTTTTGGAGCGATTACAAAAACTCCAGGGAATCCCCCAAGAGTCAAGTGTGTACAAAGACCAGCTTCCAGACTTCCCAACCTCCCAGCTTTTTTGCTTCCTAGCTTCCCAGCTTATGAAGAACATCACAAATCAGCCTGCCCCCAAAGCATGTGACGCCGGCAGGGCAATAAGCATTTTCTTTCTTGATATATGCCGGTCCTGCAATATCGACATGCGCCCACCTGGTATCTGAAACAAATTCCGATAAAAAGAGAGCAGCGGTAATCGCGCCTCCCCACCTGGTTTTACCAATGTTATTGATATCGGCAAAATCGCTTTTCAGCAGTTCTTTGTAATCTTCGGGCATGGGAAGCTGCCAGCAGCGTTCATA
>JAUWOH010000198.1 GCA_030612225.1 Desulfobacteraceae bacterium | reverse complement strand
GGTAAGGTTTTTATCTCCTTTGAACTGCTCAATCCAAAACGGACTGTAAAGTGAAAGGTGCTTCCTGGACCAGCTTTGGATTGATTATTGAGTGAAGAAGATTGACGATTGTTTTGGATTTCTGATTTTTCATTTTTTAATTTACAATCTTCAATTTTCAATAGGCAATTGCCCGGGCTTTCCACCCATATATTTCCACCCATCATCTCCACAAGCTTTCTGGATATTGACAAGCCCAGTCCGGTACCGCCGTATTTTCTTGTGGTGGAACCGTCCGCCTGTTCGAAGCTATTGAAAACCGACTCTATTTTATCCTGAGGAATCCCGATACCTGTATCCGATATCATGAAATGAAGCTTAGCTGAAGCGTCGGTCTCTTTTTCCACCTCGACCTGTATTACAACTTCTCCTTTTTCGGTAAACTTAATGGAATTCCCTGCAAGATTGACAATGACCTGGCGAAGCCTGGCTGGATCGCCCATTAAAGCGGTGGGTACATCCGGTTTGATGTGACATGTCAGTTCCAACCCCTTTTCGTTCGCCTTTAAAGCCAGCGTGTCCGCGGCATTTTCTAAAGTATTGCGCAGGTCAAAGTCGATTTCTTCCAGTTCCAGTTTTCCAGCTTCGATCTTGGAATAATCCAGTATGTCATTAATAATGTTAAGCAAAGAATCACCTGAAATTTTCACCATCTCGAGGTATTCACGCTGCTCCCGGGTCAGATCGGTATCAAGGGTCAATTCCGTCATGCCGATGATACCATTCATGGGGGTACGGATCTCATGGCTCATGTTGGCCAAAAATTCGCTCTTAGTACGATTTGCGACCTCTGCTTCCTCCTTGGCCTTCTGCAAGGCCTCCTCTGTTCGCTTGAGAAGAGAGATATCAATAAAGCTGTCGAGGATATACTGATGACCATTCAAGGTAATGGGAATCACCTTTTTGAGAACAGGCACACTCTCCCCATTGGCTCTCAGGAGCACACGCTCCGAGTTGTCAACATCCTGACCAAGGTCGGTAATTGGGCATTTTCCCACCTCTGCCGGGCAGATAAGCTGGTGGCACACCTTACCGATTATTTCTTTTTTCGAAGCGCCAATCATCTCCACAGCAGTCGGATTGGCTTCAATGATCACATGCGTTTTAGGATCAATAAGAACAATACCTGCCTGGGCAAAGTCAATTATGGCCTTCAGGCTGCGCTCTGACGCACGCAACGCTTCTTCTGCCTGTTTCTGTTCCGTGAGATCATCATAAACCGCAACGATTTCGCCGGAAGGCAACTTGAATACATAATTTTCTCTCCAACCTGTTATCCTTTTGTCCTCATATAAAGAAACGGGATGAAGCTCAGGCTTTGCTGTCTTCCAAACCCTCTGTAACACATCGAAAAGACCGAAATCCTTTACACCCGGAAACACTGAAAGAACACTTTTCCCTAAGAGTTCTTCCTTTTTAATTTCATTAATCCGTTCCCCGGCCCGATTAAAGTCTTTAATGATAAAGTCCTCACCGTTTCCCTTTGCTTCATAAATCGTAACCCCGCTGCTCATGTTGTTGAATAGCTCTCTGAACCTTTCCTCTCTATTTTGCAACTCTTCTTCAACGTGTTTGCGCTCGGTGATATCCCTGACCACACCTTGGAATCCTATCACCTTACCTTCTGTATCCTTCATTAGAGATATGGATGTCTCTACATTTTTCTTGTTCCCGTCTTTTCTTATAATCTCCCAATAAAAGTCTTTTCTAGGGTCTCCCGTTTTGTGTACTGTATTGAAGGTATGATATAGTTTTTTTGCATTCTCTTCATCTGTGTACTGCCGGCTATTCATACCCATCAACTCATCTTTGGGATATCCAAGGATTTTGCACAATGAATCATTAAAGAAAGTAAAGCTACCTGAGATATCGACTTCAAAATACCCGTCTTCGATACTCGCAAGGATAGTTCGATATTTCTCCTCGCTCTCCCTCAATTTCTCTTCTGCCTGCTTGCGCTCGGTGAGTTCCAACTGAAGATCGTTGTTCGCTTTAGCCAGTGATGACGTACGTTCTTTGACCCGCCATGCCAGTTCATCATTGGCTTTTTGAAGATTAAATTCTGCTCTATCACGTTCCCTGCTCCCACCTCTCAAAACTCTTGTGCCCAGACTGATTACTGCAAGACCGAGTATCCACAGCGCACCAAACGATGCGCCATATGTGGTGATCTGTTTTCGTTGATTAGCCAGATAGGGGGTCATCGGTACTGAAACACTGACACCTCCCCTTACATCTCCTACTTTGTAACCCTGATGGCCATGACATTTCAGGCATCCTTTTTTTGTAATCATTGGCGACATCATGCGAAAATAAGGCTTGTCGTCTATTGTCGTAAATTTAGATACTTCCTGCTGCCCTTGTTCAAATTCTTTAAGAGCGTATTTTTCCCATTCATCAGGAGCTGTCTCAGGCCTGAAATACTGAAGACTCGTAATATGACCACGAACACCATAGTTATTTGCATATTCATCCATAGTCTGGCGTAACATGTATGCTGGATTCATCAATGTTAGAGACTTACCGCTTGGCGTTTTGATGTCCCGTTCCGCAATATGACTTAGATAAGGATTTGCTGGGGTCCGCTCGTTAACAGGAACATAAACGCCCCCGTGTTTAGTAGCCCAAATTCTCAATGCCTGGTCTTTATTAAAGTTCGCACGGGCTTCATTTATCACCAACTCGTGCTGTATATGTCGAATCTGCATGCTACCCAAAACGAACAAGCCTGCCACAATGAATGTCCATATGACCAATATGCCCCAGAAATAGGATTTCAGGCAATTTGAGTCTGAATTGAAATTACTAATAGCATTCATGAACTATCCTTTCTAAAAAAACCACTGCGCCTTGCACCCCAAGGGCATTTCCTGCGGGCACCATCGGCGATATTTTTTACGAGTTCATCATTCTTCATCGTCAACAAAAAGTAATTTGGTTTTGGAAATAGGTATTTCCCACATCCTTCGCAATTTTGGAGCAATTCTTTTTTTTGGCAATTTTGATTTGCTTAAATAATGTTTTTACCACATCATCGATCTGTATCGCACTTATCTTATCCTGGCACAGCAATATTCCTCCGAGGAGTCTATTTTTCCCAATTTCGATTTTCTCACCTACCTGTACTTTCAGGGCTTCGTTGAGGTCTTCCTGAGAAATAAACCCCTTTTCAATTGCAATTATGCCAAAACGATTTTCGTAATGTTCTATCTTTGCTGTCGTTTTCACCATGTGATAACTCCTCCACAGTCTCTTTACCCGTAATACTGCGGTGCGGGACTTTCGCTTCGCTTTTGCAATCAACGAGTAACGAGCAACTCATAACCAGAGTCAATTTCCTGCTCCTCCATCACTTTTCGTTTCTCATAGTATTTAATCATCTTTTCCAAAACCGCTCCAGCTTCCATGAGGTTGCTGTCAATATAGGTTAAATATCTGGGAACCAGACCATATCCTATAATGGCAGTACTTTCTTTCCTGTCAGGAAGAACAAGAATAATTGGCGTATCTGAAAACAGATGGCGAATGAAGGAAAAGTCAACAAGATCTTTTTTATTACCGGCCACAAGAAAGGCAATTACAAAACCATCTGCCGGCCAGCGAAGCCTGCTGGAAAGATCCCCGATGCTTCGGAAGATTTCTGTCTTAGCCATTGATCTAACCATCTCCACCACTTCTTGAATCCTTGCATCAATCTTACTTGTAACCGGCAAATAGAAAATCACATTCATTTCAAAAACCACCCCTTTAAAGACACTGTTACCAATAGCATTAATCAAGAAGCATGCCAAAGTGATGCTTTTTGGTAAATCAATATAAATGCAGTAAGTTGTAGTGGGATTGGAATAAATCAGGGTAGCAATAATCTTTCCTGCAAAACAGGAAATTCCTGCAAAACAGGAATTTTTCCTATCAAGCAGGAGGAGGTGGGAATTGAAAATTGAAAATTGAAGAAGAAAAATTGAAAATTGTATATTGAATATTGACTATTTAAGGTACGCCTCCGGCGGATCGATTTTAGAAAAACTATCATAAAAACGACGGAGCGACCTGTCGGGTCGTAGCCGAAGGCGAAGCCTGAAGCGATACAACAAATATTCAATAGTCAATATTAAATTGTCAATTCTAATGATCGTCAATATTCAATTAAAATAGGTAACAGGCAACCAGTAACAAGCAACGAGCAACCAGAAGTGAAAGGCAGGGACGTCTATGTTTTTCTCCTTGACTTATCATGCATTCGTGCTATCATAAATCACAATATTAAGTTTAGGAGAGATTATGAACATCATAAAAACAGTCGGCAGTAGCGGACAGATATCCTTGGGAAAAAAATACGCAGGCCAAACCGTAATGTTGAATGAGATCAACGCAGGCGTTTGGATCGTCAAGCTGGGTCGCTTCATTCCCAATAATGAAAAATGGCTTCACAGGCCGGATGTTCAGACCGAGCTCAATGAAGCTGTTGCCTGGGCAGAAAAAAATCCACCCAAAGAGACAAACTTTGAGGAATTAGAAGCCCGGATCAAATGATAAACCAGAAAATATATCAACACATACTTTTGGATTTAAACAACCCCGTCTTTCAACGACAGCTTTTCAACCTCACAAAAAACGATCAGCGCAACATCCTGAATACTTCACAAAAATTAGTAAACATGACATGGCAACAGGTATATTCAGATTATGGTTTAAATTGGGAAGTTATTTTATCAAAAAAAGGCCCGGGCGATAACAAGCTTTACAGTTTCCGAATCAGCAAGGGGTTTCGTGGAGTAGCGTACCGTGACGGCCTATGGCTGCGCCTATTAACATTACATCCCGATCATGATTCTGCTTATCAGTAAACAGAAGGGCATGTCCTGCGTCTTGTCACGGCGTAGCTTGGAAAGGCGTAGTCTGAAGCCGCAGGCGAAGAAGGAAAGGGCAACAAAAAAGTGAACATCGAACATCGAACGTCCAACTGTGTCTTGGCATAGCATTTGCGAAGCCAGATCGAATGTTGAATGGAAAGCAACCAGTACCCAGCAAAGCCAGTTGGAGCGAAGCGAAAATTTATCCGCCTCTGGAGGATCCCGCTGAAAGCGGGGCAACGAGTATCGAGCAACCAGTAACCAGGAACGAGTACCCAGCAAAGCCAGTTGGAGCGAAGCGAAAATCCCGCTGAAAGCGGGGCAACCAGTTTCTCAAGTGCGGCTTATTTTGTGTTTTTTCATAAGATGATATAAACGGGATTGAGAGAGTCCTGATACGCGACACGCCTCCTTGATCTCCTTTCTTGTGAGTAACATGAGATCGTATAGATATTGTTTTTCCACCTTAGACACAGCAGTCTCTCGCACATCCTGGAGCTTGGGAAGCATTTCAGCCGGATGGTTGTCTTTCTCTAAAAAATCTTTATCAGTTTCGTTCTTTCTGATCGAGGCTCGGGCCGCATAAGCACGAATTTTTGTAGGCAGGTGTCTTGGAAACAGGGTCGGTTCAAACCTGGCCACAGTGAGCACTCGCTCCACCGTATGGATCAGTTCCCTGACATTTCCGGGCCAGTTATAGGCGGCCAATGTTTCAAAAAAATCAGGGGAAAAACCCTTTGTCTCCATCCCGTAACGTTCACAAAGTTTGACCATGTAATGTATGGTTAGATCCTTGATGTCCTGAGATCGGGCTCTGAGAGGAGGCAGCTCAATTATCACAGACTGGAGCCGAAAGAAAAGGTCCTTGCGAAACTGCCCGGATTCGATCATTTTTTCCAGGTCTCGATTGGTCGCTGACAAAAGCCTGAAATCGCTTTCAATCTCTTTATTGCTTCCTAACGGTCTGAACCGGTTTTCCTGGAGGACACGCAAAAAATCCTTCTGCACGGTTAAGGGAAGTTCACCCACCTCATCTAAAAAAAGAGTGCCCCCATCCGCCTCCTTGACCAAACCTGTCCGTGACTTTTCAGCCCCTGTAAAAGCTCCCTTTTCATGACCGAAGAGCATACTTTCAACAAGAGTCTCAGGCAGCGCGGTGCAATCTACTACCACAAAGTTTTTCCCTGCCCGGGAACTGTTCCTGTGGATGGTCTTTGCAAAAACTTCCTTGCCGGTGCCTGTCTCGCCTGTTAACAAAACATTTGCTTCACTGCCTGCAACCTGTGCTAAAAGGTCAAGGCTTGTTTCCAATTGATGACTGCTTCCGACAATATCTTCCCTTTTCAGTGCCACCGGTGGTTTTATGTCTGCTTTCTCTTT
>JAUWOH010000105.1 GCA_030612225.1 Desulfobacteraceae bacterium | reverse complement strand
AAACTCCGGCTGCCCCGGTTTATTTTTATCCCGGGTGTTTGGGGCAAGGGGGTTCGTCGCAGGCGCTGCCCGCTCAACAACCTCTTCGCCTTCTTCAGGCTCAGGGTAGCCGTAGGTTTCATAGAAATAACGCACAGGGATCTTTACGCCGGACTCAATGTTATTTTTGTCATTCTCCGCTTGAGCGGAAAGGTCCGGTTTTTTGCCTGCATGGGTGACCATCCGCGGGTATTCAGTAACGCCTAAAAAATTATAGTCCACAATCCAGGGGATCAGTGTTTCATTTAAGCAAGTGTCCATAAGCGCGGCATCCGCCTCAATAATGTCCTGGCGGACTTCGTCGTGAGTTTTACTGGCTGCATAAGCGCCGCCCTGTTTGCCCACTTCGGTAGTCAGGGTTTGGCCAAGCACTGCTTTGCTGATTTGCTTGTCCATGTACTCGCACATGTCTCCATAGGTGGCTGTCCCGGATCTGGCAGCTTCCAGAAAATCCAGGGTCATTTCTTCCGGTATAGCTATACCGGTTTGTGCCTGCATAGCGTCAATGGCCTCCAATAATTTCCCCCGATCGTTTTTCTTTTGGTCAGGGTATTTGCCAACAGCCGTGGGCATGCCGAATTTTTCCAGAAAAACCATCCAAAACTTGACCCCGTGTTTTTTGAACCACACAGGAAACCACAATTTCTGTCCCAGGCCCTCCCCGTAAGGGTTGTCAGAGTCGCCAAAGGAAAGGATTAAAAATTTTCTGGGGGGAAGTTTTTCTCCTTCAATCATGGCGGAAGGGGTCAGCAAGCGGGGTTCTCTTTGGGGGGTAAAGATAATCCTTCTGGGGTGTTTGCCGTAGAATTTGGCAATGGTTATATCGCCGTCTTTTTTTTGTTTCCACATGATTTCCGTGCCGTAATACCCATAGAGGCAGGATTTTAAAAGCTCACGGCGGCACTGGGCAAAATTGCAGTTGGTTAAAACTGATTTTACTTTATGAGCTATGGTCATCTCCCGGGTTTCGGTCGCCTTTTTGCCCTGCTTTTGTGCGGGCCCGTCTGAAGGAACAATGGACCAGTCTTTACTCACCACTGCTAAAATCCGTGTTTGCAAAACACTGAAAGCATGGCCATCCCGGCCCACCTCATCGTATAGTTTTATGCCTCTGCCTGCGCCTTTGGCGATAACCACAGGGTCAGGGTTTTCCAAACGCCTGATCCACCCGGCAAAAATATCAATATCTTTTTCAATAGTGGCAATTTCCGTTTCAACGGGCCTGGGTGGCTTAAAGAAACCTTTTATTTTTTTTATTTTTTCTATCATTAGAAAACATCCATCATTTCAACAAAATCACAATATTGCCCGGTGCTTTCATAATCTATTTCACCTCCGCCCAACATCTCCTGGCAAAGGCTGACCGCGCCCTCCAAAGCATCCGGGCCGTCGTCGTGGACAGTGCTGTTGGGGTAAAAGATCATCTGCTCAATTAGCAGATCCTGGTCTCCCCGGTTTTTTATAAACTGTATTTTCCCTCGTTCAACCAACGGGGACAGGCTTAAAATACGCGACTCTTTGGCTATGTTGTGGGGCACGCCTTTTACCGGCAAATAATACCCTTTTTCTTTGGCCAGGCGGTCAAAGTCCCGAAGGAGCAACTTTTGGAATAAATTATCCTCCACGCCAAATTGGGTATAGTGAAATTCATCGTGGCGGCTATAGGCAGCCTGCAAGGCTGCATCTATGGAGCACCTTTTGATAAAGGCGTCCATAACGTAAAAAATCATTTCCTGTCGATTGGCGCCAACAGTAATGATGGCTTTATAATCGCTAGTGGCCTTTACCTCTATAGAGGGGTCCCAGAAACCGACAACGGTTAATTGCAGGGGAATTATAATGGTCGGCGGATAATAGCGAATCCACTCTTCCTGAAAAGCGCCATCCTCATCAATAGGGTTATTTTGTTTTTCTTTATTGAAAGCCAATGAACCCATCAGTTCTTTTTGGGTATAGAGCTGCTTTAAGGTGTAGCGCTGCGGCCACAGGGAGGTTTTGTCATCCTGGATGGCCCGGTAAAGGCGCCTTGTCCAGTTGTGCCAGGGCTCGTCTTTGCCGGCAACAATTTGCGATAAGGCAGAGCGCTTGGCTAGAAGCGTGCCAATAATAAAAATATTACCTGCCCGATCAATACCCGGGTAAACGGTTTCCTTCGTCCAGCTCAGCAAATCTTTGACAATGCCGGGGTTTTGAACGTTTTTGTCATTTTCCATATCGTCGAGGATAGCCAAATCAGGACGCCAGTTTTTATGCTTTAAGCCACGCACCCTTTGCCCACGCCCTCGTGCCAGTATCCTGACATCGTTTTTGGTGACATAATCATTCACTGCCTCATTGGGCCTGACCAGCTTGCCGAAATCCGCCTTAATGCGCTCGTTGTATTGCAGCTCCAGGTGGATATACCCGGTTATGTCGGAAGCCAAATCTTCGGTGTCCGAGCCGATAATAATAAAATGTCTTAATTTGAAACAAATTTGATGAAGGGAATAGCCGAAACTGGTGATGGTGGTTTTGGCAAACTCCCTGGGGGCGGCAATAGCCACAGGGGTTAATACTTCGTCTTCTCTCAGATTAGGGCGCTTGTCTAAAAGTTGAATCAGCTCGTAATGGAAAGGGGCAAAAGTATCAGGAAAGTAGTGAGGAAGATAGGTTTTAAAGAAATAAAAGTGGTCGGCTTTGGCCCTGGCCAAACGCTCTTTTTTCTTTTCAGACGTATCCTTCTCAAAGGGCTTGGCTTCGGCCTTCATGGCCGCCAGTATTTCATCAACCTGTTGTTTGTATTCTGCTGTGGTTATTTTTTTCATTCTATTACAGGGCCTCTTCCAGCCTCTTTATTTCTCGTTTCAGTTCATCATGTTGACTTTTCAGGGTAAGGCATTCGCTAAGGGCATTATGGGCATAATCAAATTTTTGGTCTTCAATGTCCATCTCCGGCATAATCATGCAGGATACGGAATTAATGCGGGCGCGCAGGGCGGTTTCCACATCCGCAAGTGCTTCTCTTTCTTCCTCCAGGCGGCCTTTAATAATAAGCTTTTGCTCTTTGGACATAGTTATTGTCTCCCCATGATTTCAAAAAATTCCGGCACTACTGTTAACAGGCTTTGGTGCAGCTCTTTGTTTTTGCCGGCAACAAATTCCATAAAACGTTTCATGACGAACACTGTGGCGGCTTTGGGGTCCAGCATGCTTTGTATGGTCCGCAGGGTGGAGGACAGCTTGGACACCTTGTCCAGGTCTGCCGGGGTAATCTGATTGGGCTGTTTGTCGGAAAGCTCAGCAAGAAACTTTCTCATTATCTGCTTGACCGTGGCCTCATCGCTTTGGGTTTGCAGGCGCGCTTTCCTTCTTTCTTCCTTCCATCTGTAGCCGTTGATCCACTCACTTAAGGTCTTTTCACACACAGGAAGAAGCTGGGCAATCTCTTTGGCGGATTTATTCTCTTCAACATACAACCTGCGGGCGTCTTCGCCATAGGTGGTATATTTTTCCTCAGGCATTATTAATCCTTCCGCCGAAGTAACACATCCAGCTTATCGTGGGTTGTCTTGGTTTTTTCCCTTAGCTCAACTACTGCGCCGGTATTGGTGAGTGTGTGCCGTTCCATCCGCTGGCCCAACTCATACCATTTTCTATTGGATTCCTTTAGTTCTTCACGTATAGCCCGCTGTGCGTCTACAAGTGATTTTCTATCAAAATACCAGAGCAAAAAGAACAGGCCTAAATGACCAAACTGCTTTAAATAGTTTAACAATTCAGGACTAAGCATTTATTCTCCCCGTCTTTTTTTTTCTTTCCTCAAATGATTGAGATAACGCCGATCCTGAAGGAGCATTAGGAACATGAAAAGGCATCCCATCCACATTTCCCACCACATCACCTAGCCTCTCTTTCCGCCAACACAATAGGCAATTGCATCTCTTTTTCTTTTTTGTCCTGGTAGTGCATGGCCCGGGCAATAGCTGCGCCGCGGGTAATTATTTCCGGTGTTACTTTGATGAATTTGCTTTTTAGGATGTCGGTCAGCTCCATGGTAAAAAGTGCGGCTTTGGTGGTCGTGTTCCGTCCTTCCTGGTCGACTATGTCATTAACTACGTCATATGCCAAAGGGGCCCATTCTCTGAGGGCCTCGTCAACTTTTTGCACTTTTTTGTTTTTGGCACAAAACGCACCCCAGACGGCACCGGCAAGTGATAATGCAGCAAAAATTAAATTTAAGTTCATATTTTTTTCTCCTTCCTTAAATCAGCTCATCAGCTTAGCGGCTCATCAGCTGTCTTGTAATGGTTAAAATATTGTTTGATGCCACAATGGATCGTTTTCCCAATTAAGTAGTGGGCCCTGGGGTACAGCAGGTAATAGGCTTCCCTGTCATTATCAATAAAAAGGGCCTCAATAATAACCGCCGGTATATTGGTGGCGGCCAGAAAATATAAATCATCGCGCTCTTTTGGTCCCCGATCCGGGAAGGGCAAAAGGTCCAACAGGGCAGTCTGCAGCCTGGCAGCAAGAAAACGGCCTTTGTTAGATCCGGGATAAAAAAGGGTTTCAATGCCCTGAGCTTTATTGGGCTGGAAGGCGTTAAAATGCACCTCTACTGCAATGGAGTTTTTAGTTGAGGCGGAATTAATAAAGGGCACCTTTTGCTGCAGCGGGCCGGGCTCTACCTGCACATAATCAATGGCTGATTGTTGAGCGACATTTTTGCAAAGGGCGCTGACAATTTTCTGCGCTTCAAAATGTTCCTTGAGCCGTAGTTTCTTGTTTATTGCTCCGGATTTTTGCGGATAATGCCCAGCGGATACAAACACCGTAGGTTTATTTCTGTCTTGATTTAACTCTTGGTTCACGGCTTAATCCTCCTTTTTACCCCTTTTGGGGGAGTGGGCGAAAAGGGGCGGCAGCCCTTTCCGCCCCAACACAAACATCAAGCGGTTAGAGTGGTTATGGTAATTTCACTGTAGCACATTACTCTTAGTGATGTTGGCCCAAAAGGGCCGATTCGAGGGTCAAAAGGGGGTGTGGATAACTCAACTAAAGATATGATTTTTTAATGATTTTGAATTTTCCTTTGATACACGTTTTGATACGAGTTTCAGGTGGGTGGCTTTAGGGGTTGACAGGAGAAAAACAGCTAAAAAAACAGCTTAAAAGCTGATAAGCTGTTGAGCTTGAAAAGCTCAGTGCCGCGCTTACTTATCAGCTCATCGGCTTAACAGCTTATCGGCTGTATTTTGTGCTCGCAAAGATCAAGGAATTGACAGAAAAGCCTTTGGTACCATTTTATTTTTACAAAATAACTTTGCTCATACCCCATAGCCCGAAGCAATTCATTGTGACAGACGGAATCAAGCACCCTAAGCACCGGCGGCTCGTTCATTTCTATGTCCAGTCGCCCGGCGGTAAATTGGGCCAGGGTATCTTCAGTAAGCTGCTTTGAGGTGATGAGCGCCTTTTCTAATCCAAAAAACTTTCCTGCCAGGTCATTGTGCATTCTGGCCGCCCTATCAGGCCCTATCACCAAGTCGGCAGCGGAAAAAAGGACAACAGCCAAAGCAAAGAAGGTGGTCCAAAAAGGCCCCAACTTCCCCAACACGGCAATCACCGTTGCAGACCCGCTTAACAAAGAAAGGGTGTTGGCTGTTTTGTGCAGATGATCATAAAACAATACCCTGCGGTTGTGGTAGCGCACAGACCTTCTTATGCCAAATAATAATTTATGCTTTTTCGTTTCAATTTGTTTTTTTTGGGAATCATCCTTTGGTTTGTCATGAGGGGGCGGATGGGTATCTATAGCATCGTGCCTTTTGCCCGGCTTTTCCGAAAATTCAGAGGGCTTGTCGCTGGGGCGCGGCTTTTGCTCAGAGGGATGTTTGGGGGCGCTCATGGTTTGTTCCTTCTGATGAGTAAATTGGTGGTGTTAAAAAAACTATTGTTAAATATTCGCATTATGTTTATAATAATAAGCATATAATTTATTATACTAAAAAAGAGGAGGAAATAGAAATGAAAAAATTTGGTACATTGTTTTTGTTTTGTGTTTTATTTATTTTAGTAAGTTATTCCGGGCTGATTTGGGCCGATACCCAATTGCCTAATATTATTATCCATTACCCGAAAGACCCTAATAATGCTTACAATGAAGCCGCTTTAGTCAGCGATGGCGTAAAGGTTGAATGGGAAACTGATAAGGGCGGTACATACACAGTCAAAATGGTTGATTGGCTTGATCCCAATAATACTGATAAAGCGCTTGATCCAAGCGTTTATGAAGACCCGAACAGGGATAATGTATTTATGGATAAGGTATTTGTGGATCCCAATATTTATGGGCCATCTTTTACTCCCTTTGGAGACAGTAATGCAGTAATTCAAAAAAAACATTTAGAGCGATGTGACGATCTAGACGATACGACGGAGCGCGTATGTACGGAGGGCGTATATATTATCGGGGTTTTCTGGGACCCAAATCAGGAATCTTTAATAAATTGTTGCAAGCTATTTACTTTTAAGTATGACAATACCCCGCCTACCATGACAAAGCCAAGAGTAACTACGGGCGCCCAAAAACTAATACTGGAATGGGACGAAGCAAAGGATAAGCTCGCAGGGGTAGCTGAATACAGGATATGGCATGAGAAAATAGCTGAAGGAGAAGACCCGAATGACGCTGAATTTACGGCCAACGATTATGACACGGTTACAGGCAAAACCGAATACACCATTGATGGCGTGGCTAGTGATCAATTATATAAAATAGGCATTGCTGCAATTGATTACGCAGGGAATGAATCCGAGAAGTGCATAGGTGATGGAACTACAAAGGAAAGTAAGGGATTAGCAGATCTGTCTGGAGAAAAAGGCGGATGTTTTTTAATGCCCTTAAGGTAATGAATATGGTGGCCCCAGAATTATATACAAATATGGTGTCCCCAGAATTATATACACAGGTAATAAAACACCTATTAATTTTTTAAATGACATTTCATTTTCCTCCCTTTTAGAATTATTGATATCAAAACTGCTGACCGTCAGAAGTTTTAAAAAACTACTTTCAGTAATTTCAATAAGTTGCAATTTGCAACTCCTGACATGGCAGGAGTTTTGTGTTTTTTAAACCCCTCCTTCTTTTTCTTTTAACCATTTGTCGACATCCGGGAACATTTTTCTAAGCATTACTTTTAAACATATACGTTCGTCAGGGGTAGCATATTCCCAAAAATAATTAAGCCATTCCTTATCTTGTTTTTCTGGTGCATACGATTCTGACAATATCTCGTCTACGGAATGTAGATTTTTTATTAACATAGGGCCTTGTTCTAATATTAGCCAGTATAAATTAACCCCTGTTGCAACCGCTATTTTTTCAATAACGCTAACTGTAGGGTTTGCATGGCCTGCTAGATAAGCATTCAAAGACGTACGGGCTATCCCTGTGTGTTTCGATGCAGCCGTTACAGACAGTTTAAGTTTTTTAAATAATAAAGAAAGCCGTTCATTAAAATTCATGACAAGATATGGTGATTTTTATTTGACAAATGATCATATATGGACTATATTCATATTATGAACCTCACAGAAATGATTAAACAAGGCAAAAAAAAAGACCGTTTCGCATTTATCAGGGCATTACTGGTCCTGAACAAAATCCGCGCCTCAGAGATTGGCGATGCCGTGGGCGTTACCCGAAGCATGGTTGCCCGGGTAATCAACAACCTGGACAAAAGCCGCAGGGTGCAAGAGGAGATTGCCCGCAGGCTTAATCTTCCCTATGACGAACTCTGGGGTTAATTTTTTCCCTTTAAACCAAAAAAAAGGGGGTGATACACTAGTTCATTTTTTACCTTCTTACTCTTAATAATTTCTTAATAACCATTTTTTTATATTTTTTTCTCATACATCAAATTTAACACATTTTTTTTTATTTCACAACTCAAACAACAACACAAATATCACAGAGGGGGTCCGGGAGTGTGTGAATTAGAGCACTGCACATTTTATCAACCAAAGGATGAAAGCATGAAAAAAATTAATAAAGAGTTTGCAGTAAACCACCTTTACCGCATTTTTATATACGGAAAAGGGGAGGATGAACAGCACGAACATTCCGTGCAGGCCTTTCAAGGGTTTTTGCGCCGAAAGGGCGTGCAGTATTCCATAAGGACGCTTTATGATTACGCGGAAGGGATATTGCCCTTTCCGGCTGCGCTGCTGCCCTATTTAATCGAATTTTCCAAAGACAGGGAATTAGTTTCCCTCTTTTTGCCTGCTATAAAAGCCACCATCAGTAAGTTAAACAATAAATACGCGCAGGAGGAGAAGGCCTTAAAGGAGAAAGAAGAGATAATGCGCCAGGCCAAAGAGGAGCTGTGCCGGGCGGAAGAAGCACTGGATCTATAAGAAGGGGGGACGTATGGATAAAGAGAAGAAATACTGCATAGAAGCCGTAGACGGGGCTTGTAAATTATTAAAGGAATTGAGCAATACTGGCCCTTTGGCGCTAAAGGACTTGACTGTGCGCTTAGGATTTACCAAGAACAAGACCTTTCGGCTGCTGGAGACCATGATTACCCAGGGATTTATCAAACGCCAGGGAGGCCTTTTCGCATTGGGTCAAACAGCGGAAATGCTGCACATCAATGCCGTCAACAGGCTTAAGGCAATTAGAAATACAGCCAACAGCAAACTTCAGGAATTGGGAGAACCACAATGGACCATAAAATGAATGAGGACACCTTTGAGCAAGAAAGCCTTTTGCTTCAATGCCAGGGTGAAAAGGACTTAGATAAAGAAACCCGGGAGAAAATCAAAGAGATTGCCTTATTGATGGCCGGGCAGGCACAGGGCCTTTTTCATACTGAAAAATACACGGAGTTGGCCGGACTGGCCATCCTCAAAAAGATAAAGGACACCAAAATTTACCGCGGGATAGGTAACGGCAGATGGGAAAGCTTTTGTGAATCCTGCGGCTTCTCTTATAAAACCATCGACGATAAACTCCTGCATCTGCAAAAACTGGGCGCGGAATTTCTGGAAATAGCCAAAAGGTGCCGCCTTACCAACCGCGATCTTCGCCGCATCGAAGCCCTGCCTTCCGACACCCGCATT
>JAUWOH010000161.1 GCA_030612225.1 Desulfobacteraceae bacterium | reverse complement strand
AATGCTACTGCGGGTTGCGTGTTACGAATTGCGGATTGTCAATCGGAAATAATACTTATATCCGGCACCCCGTAACGCGTAACCCGAATTTACGGCCTATATAAATAATCCGCATGCAAATTCGTGTTTACGGTGCGATCTACGAGTTCTTTCACGGATGATTCTATAAGATATTTCAGAAAGGATGTCTTCTTCTCAGGGACATAAACAGATGATATTTTCCCTTTTATTCCGGCCATTCTACCGGCCCACTCTATTGCGTCTTCCAGGTTTCCGAGACGATCTACAAGGGACATTTCTTTAGCCTGCTCTCCTGAAAAGATGCGTCCGTCTGCAATAGCTTCCACTTTTGACAGCTCCATCTTTCTTCCCTCGGATATTGCCTTTACAAACTGACTGTGAATATTGACCGATAAATCCTGAAGAATTTTTCTTTCATCTTCAGTCATATCTCTAACTGGTGAGCCCATGTCCTTGTATTCAACACTTTTGATCACAACCGGGACCAATCCGATTTTACGAAACAATTGCTGAAAATCCGTAAAACCCATAATAACACCGATACTTCCGGTAATGGTGCCTGGATTAGCAACGATCCCGTCTGTCGCCGCTGCAATATAATATCCCCCTGAAGCTGCCACTGCGCCCATTGAAGCAATAACCTTTTTTATTTTAATGGTTTTTCTGACCTCCCTGAAAATCTCCTGCGATGGCCCCACACCGCCACCTGGAGAATCTATCCTGAGCACAATCGCCCTGATTGATTTGTCTTCACGGAAACGTTTAAGATGATGAATTACATCCTTGGAATCGGCAATAACCCCTTTTATTTCGATGATACCGACTTTCTCACCACCTGCTTTGAGATCATCATAACCGGAGTCCCTCGCACCATGTACAAACAAAAATGAGAGTACTATAATTGCGACGGCAGATACAGATATTGATGAAAAAATCAAAATGAAAAAAAGGTAGGGGTGTCTGCGGGTAAACATGATTTAATTATTTAATGTGAAATTTTAAAAATAGCCTCTTTTTGTATCATGTACAATCGTTGTGAGTTGCGTGTTACGAGTTGCGTGTTACAAGTTGCGCGTTCTTTATACCCCGCACCTCGTAACTCGCAACCCGGAACATTGACGTGAGAACAAAACAGCCAAATTTTAAAGGATTTGCTGTACAGCTATAAGTGTAGAGTTATGAGGTCACTCATCATTCAGCTTTTCCTGGAGATTCTCTCGAAGGATTTCTCCAAAAGATGAAGTGGCAGGTCTCATGGTATTTACATACTCACTCAAGAGATTCTGTTCATCTTCTATCTCAAGCCGCTTTATTGAAAGGCCAATCCTTCTTTCCTCGGTGTTAATATTCATAACTTTGGCGGTAATGACTTCACCGATGTTGTATTTGCCAATCGGAGTTTTAATTTTTTCCTTACTGATTTCAGACACATGAACTAGTCCTTCTATCCCCTCTTCCAGTTCCACGAAAACCCCGAAATCAGTAAGATTTGTAACCGTGCCTGTAATCTCTTTCCCAACTTCATAACGCTGTGGAACAGTCTGCCATGGATCCGCCTGTAAATGCTTAATTCCAAGGGAAAACCTTTTGTTTGCCTTTTCAATATCCAGAACGATGGCCTGAATCATATCCCCTTTTTTGTACATTTCAGACGGATGTTTTATCCTTTTCGTCCAGGAAATATCCGATATGTGGACAAGGCCGTCGATACCTTCATCTATACCGATGAAAAGTCCGAAATCAGTAATATTCTTGATTTTACCTTCAATGGTAGTCCCCACGGGGTATTTTTCACTGATTACATCCCACGGATTAGGAACAACCTGTTTCATTCCCAATGATATACGCCTGCTTTCAGGCTTGATGTCGAGCACCACAGCTTCGACTTCATCACCCACGGAAACAATTTTGGATGGATGACGTATCTTCCGAGTCCATGACATTTCCGAAACATGAATCAGTCCCTCGATGCCCTCTTCCAATTCAATAAAAGCCCCATAATCGGTCAGGCTGACAACCTTCCCGGTTATGCGCTCTCCCAAAGGGTATTTTTCAATTGCAATTGACCATGGATCCTCGGTAAGCTGTTTCATTCCAAGTGAAACTCTTTCCTTTTCAATATCCAGGTTAAGGATTTTGACTTTTATTTCATCACCAACTGAAAAAAGTTCCGAAGGATGTTTAACGCGTCCCCATGAAATATCCGTAATATGAAGAAGTCCATCAACACCGCCAAGGTCGATAAAAACACCATACTCTGTAATATTTTTTATAATACCCTCAACGATTTTTCCCTCGTGGATGGAAGATAGGGTTTCTACTCTTTTGGATTCACGCTCATGTTCGAGTATGGCCCTTCTTGATAATACGATATTGCTACGTTTTCGATTATATTTTAAAATCTTGAAAGTATATTTCTTTCCCACTAACTCATCTAGATTTCGCACAGGGCGTAAATCAGCCTGTGAACCAGGCAAAAATGCCTGGACGCCTATATCCACAGAAAAACCGCCCCTGACACGGTTTAAAATAACACCTTCGACAGTTCCTTCTTCATCGTATAATTTTTTAATATCTTCCCATACCTTAATATTCTCGGCTTTTTCTTTGGAAAGCACAACTCTTTCTTCTTCTTCGTCCCACCATTCAACCATTACTTCTACACTGTCATCCAAATTGACGTTTATATTTCCCTCATCATCTTTAAATTCGGAAATTCGTATCTGCCCTTCTGATTTGTACCCAATATCTACAAGAACAAATTCTTTGTCGATTGCAATTATCCTGCCTGTTACAACTTCACCTTCAGTAAAGCGCTTAAAGCTTTCCTCATACAAATCCATCATGCTTTCCATGCTTTCCATGCTTTCGTCAGGTTCGGAAACATCGTCAGCTGCTTGATCATCTTCCGGCGCATCAGCTTTTAATTCTTCACTCTCCTGTTTAACCTCAGCATCCGGCATAGCTTCAGCATCCTTAATCACAGCTTCCGGCATAACTTCATCATCGGGCTTGCTGATTTCTGGAGTCTCCTCCAAATCATCCTGGTTTAATTGTTTGGTTTCTTCGTTTTTACCTAAATCGTTCATATTAAAAAAAATCCCCCTTGCCTTTCTTTTTTTTGCTATTTACTCAGATAGCATAACTTAATACTTTTATCAGACTGTTTTTAAAAAAACAACGATTAATTTCATTTTTATAAATATATTGATGAATTCGTAAAAATTCGAATTCATCAGGTTTTAGTCCCGCCTGGGGCGGGATTAAGT
The DNA here is from genome assembly GCA_030612225.1 of Desulfobacteraceae bacterium. Taxonomy (GTDB): domain Bacteria; phylum Desulfobacterota; class Desulfobacteria; order Desulfobacterales; family JAUWMJ01; genus JAUWMJ01. The sequence goes on along the minus strand of JAUWOH010000161.1, from coordinate 3,583 downwards.
TTTAGGCTTTAGGTTAATGATATTGTCTGTTTTAATAAAGACTTAAAACGTTTCGTAAAAAATGGTTTTTTGACTTTTTACGAAACTGTCAATATTCGATCTCTCAATTTTCCGTTTTTTCCTCCAAACCTTTAAGCCTCTCAGAGTCATAACTTCCCAGCTTATCAGCTTCCCAGCCTCTTTGCCTCTATATAAGACAGCATCGATTCAACGACCTCGTTGGCGGAAATATCGGTAGAATCTATAATTTCTGCATCCTCAGCCGGCTTCAGGGGCGCAAGTTCTCTGCTGCTGTCATTTTCATCCCTTTGCTTCATATCTCTTTCAACATCTTCTAAAGTTTGAGAGGTTTCCTGTTCCATTTCCCTGTAGCGTCTTAATGCCCTGTTTTTAGGGGATGCATCCAGGAAAAACTTTATATCTGCATCAGGAAAGACAACAGTCCCCATATCCCTGCCCTCGAATACAACTCCTTTTTCCCTGCCCATATCCCTTTGTAAATCCAGAAGATACTTCCTTACAATCGCTCTGGCAGAAACTGCAGATGCAAACATTGTTATCTCAGGAGTCCGGATCAAATCGGTGATATCCGAATCATTCGATATAAGACGCAACTCTTTTTTTCTGCGTATAAATTTAAGCCTTAGACCGGCGCACATACTTTCAAGGCTATTGTCGTCATGATAACTCAGCCCTTTTGATATTGCTTCATAGGCAACACCTCTGTAAAGGGCGCCTGTATCGATATATTTATATCCCAAACGATCTGCAAGAGCCCGGCTAACCGTAGTCTTTCCTGCTCCTGCCGGACCGTCTATCGTGATAACCAGCCGTTTTGAACTTTTGTTTGTATTCAGTGAACCAAGCACATCGTCCAACGCCTTGATAAACCTTGCATTTTCATCACGAAGCCCGACATTAACACGAATATACTGCGGATACCCATAGGACGTCATGGAACGGACAATAACGCCGTGAGCCAGCATTTTTTCAAAGACTTCGTCAGCATCTCTTTCAACATCTATAAGAAAAAAGTTTGCCTGAGTTGGAAAGTAGTTTATGCCCAGCCTGTTCAGTGAATCATACATAAAATCAAGGCCTTCATGAATCAGGCTTAACGTCTTTTTAAAAAATATTTCATCATCTAAAGCCGCAACAGCTCCGGTCTGAGCCAGAGAATTTGTATTAAATGGAAGCCTGATCCTGTTAATAAGCCCTGATATCTCTTCCGACATGACTCCGTATCCTATTCGAAGCCCGGCCAAACCGTAAGCTTTGGAAAAGGTTCGAAGTACAACAAGCGGTCTTTTGGAATCGATATAATCAATACCGCAGGCGCAGTTTCTATCCCTGACAAATTCGATATATGCCTCATCTATAACAACAACGATTTCAGGAGGAATGCTTTCAAGGAAGCTTTCAAATTCTTTCTTCAGGATAATGGTTCCTGTAGGATTGTTGGGGTTGCATAAAAAAACCATCCGGGATTTTGATGTCAGCCTTTTTTTAATCTCTTCCAGATCAATGGAAAAAGAATTAAGAGGAACATTTACACAAGTTGCACCCGCAGAGCGAACCATTATATCGTATATCAGGAATGAAGGATGCGGCAGAATTACTTCATCCCCTGGTTTTAACAGCGTATGTGTCAGCATGCCGATGATTTCATCAGAACCGTTTCCCAAAACGATATTTTCCGGAGATACTTTCAGTTTTTCTGCAATCCTGTTTAGAAGATTATACCCGCTCCCATCAGGATAACGGTTTAAGTTTTCCAGTGCAGATCTAATAGCTTTAACAGCCATGGGGGAAGGGCCCAGAGGGTTTTCATTGGAGGCAAGTTTTATCGATTTTTTTATGCCATACTCCCTTTCAAGCTCCTCAAGGGGCTTTCCCGGAACATACGGCTTAATCGATAAAATATAATCTGGAATGGATAACTTCATGTTTTGCAACCCAGCTTCCCGGTCTCCCAGCTTCCCAACCTCATAGCCTCCCAGCCTTCATAGCTTTGCGGCTTCTCCGCCTGCTGTTACAGCCTCCATATTAAGAGGAATAAGTTTTTCTTTTTTCGAAAATTCTTTTTTAACGCATTTGCGCAGGATATCAAAGTCAACAATTTTGCTTCGGGCAACAAAAGCTGAAAGTGCAACAATATTTGCCGATCTGATATTACCAAGCTTTTTTGCAATATCATTAGCCGGAACATTGAGCTCATCAATATCACTGCGACCTGAACCTATTGATATCAACGAGCTGTTAATCATTATCACCCCACCAGGTTTTACCATGGGTGCAAATTTTTCCAGAGAAGGACGATTCATAGCTACCAGGTGTAACGGATTTCTAATAATCGGACTTCCGATGGGCCTGTCGCTAATGACCACCGTACAGTATGCAGTACCACCCCGCATCTCAGGTCCGTAAGAAGGAACCCATGCCACCTCCAGGCCTTCTTCCATGCCCGCATGAGCAAGGATCTTTGCACTTAATAATATTCCCTGACCGCCAAAACCGGCGAACATAACTTCACTTTGCATTCTTGCCTCCTACTTAAGTATTTTATAACCGTTCACGCCCATTCGGAACAAAAAGGTTTTTTAATCTCCGTCCTGTAAGCGTTCACAGGTGCTGCAGATGTGCGTGATCAGGGCGTTCAGCTATAGTCTGCTATGCTGGTTGTCCTGATCACGTGCAGATGTTGTGCCTGTGGACGCTTACGGTATTTTAAATTCACCAAGTTCATAATAAGGTAGCATTTCTTCTTCCGCCCATTTAATCGCCTCCACCGGAGTAAGGCCCCAGTTTGTTGGGCAGGTACTCACCAGTTCAACAAAGCTGAAGCATCGGCCTTCCTGTTGATATTCAAATGCCTTTTTTATGGCTTTTTTTGCCCTGTTGATATATTTTGGCTTCAGCACTGTTTGCCGTACGATGTATCCCGGTGTCTGTAAAGCGGCAAGCAGTTCCGCCACCTTTATAGGCATGCCTACGTCTTCCACATCCCGGCCAAAAGGAGATGTTGTTGTGCGCTGACCAGGCATTGTGGTAGGAGCCATCTGGCCGCCTGTCATACCATAGACAGCATTATTCACAAAAATTGTTGTAAATTTCTCACCCCTGTTGGCAGCATGAACAATTTCTCCCATTCCTATACTTGCCAGATCACCGTCCCCCTGGTATGTAAAAACCATCAAATCAGGACGAACCCGTTTTATTCCCGTAGCAACTGCCGGCGCCCTGCCGTGGGCCGACTCAATAAAATCAAATGTAAAATAATTATAGGCCAAAACAGCGCACCCCACAGGTGCGACACCAATCGTACGCCCCCGGATTCCAAGTTCATCAATAACTTCAGCCACCAGCCTGTGAATAACGCCATGGGTACACCCAGGACAGTAATGTGTAACCTGGTCGGCGAGCGCTTCAGGTTTTTTAAATGTCTTTCCCATTATATTATTCTCCTGATAATCGATGAATTCGTAAAAAAACAAATTCATCAGGTTTTAAGTGTTAAGTTTTATGTTTTAGGTTAATGATATTGTCTGTTTTAATAGAGACTTAAAACTTAAATCCTAAAACT
>JAUWOH010000466.1 GCA_030612225.1 Desulfobacteraceae bacterium | reverse complement strand
AATTTATTGATTTTAAGAAGACGATCTAAAGACATATTCTTTTGTTTTGCGATTGTAAAGGGTGTATCCCCGGTTTTTACTTCATATGCCTTTAAGCCATTTTTTAGCATAGCTTTATTGCTGCGCACCGGCAGTTTTATTACCTGTCCTATATGAAGATTCGTACCTGACAGGTTATTGAGTTTCTGTATTTCCTGAGTTGTAGTACCGTAGCGCTTGGCAATAATCCATAGTGAATCACCACTTGTCACTTTATGGGCATACCTTTTTCCGGATTTTCTTTTTACTGTCTTTTTTGCCGTATACTTGTATCCTCTTTGCGGTATTTTAAGCAGTCTGCCTGCAACGATATGAGAACTACGCATATTATTTGCACGCATAATGCGCCTGACACTCGTTTTGTATCGTCTGGCGATGACAGACAGGGTTTCTCCCCGTCTTATCCTGTGGTAAACATACTTTTTTGCAGGAGGAGATGAAACAGGTATTTCATCAAGTTTGGCAATAAGGGTTTGCCCTGAACCCGGGGGAACTTTCAGCAGATATTTCTCAGGAGGGAGTATCTTATAGCGGAGTTCCGGGTTAAGGAGTTTCAATATTTTTGGCGATACATCAATACTTTTGGCCACGTTATTTATATGTACCTGTTTGGATACGTCAACCGTTTCATATTCCAGGGGCTGGTCTGTTTTGGTTAAATCGACCCCATATTTTTCAGGGTTCTTTATTATATGAAGTGTAGCAAGGAACCTGGGAACATACCGTGCGGTTTCACGTGGAAGTCGTTCATAAAGATCCCAGAAATTATCAAGATAGTTTACATTCTGTTTCCGTATTACACGCAGGACCTTACCCTCTCCGCAGTTGTATGCAGCCAGGACGGTAGACCAGTCACCAAATATCTGGTGCAGTTCCTTTAAATATTCAATGGCGGCCTTTGTAGATTTAACAGGGTCAAGGCGTTCATCAATGAATTTGTCACGCTTTAAGCCGAATTTATATCCGGTTGATGGAATAAACTGCCACAGCCCGAGTGCTCTTGCCCTTGAAAGGGCACGAACTTTGAATCCGCTTTCAATAAGCGGAAGCCACGACAATTCAACGGGAAGACCGGCAGCTTCAAGTGCCGGAACAATCCGAGGTCGAAACATGCCTGAACGCCTGTATGATTCTATAAAGTAGTTCTTTTCTTTTCCTTTTGTAAACAGATCGATTTCATTTTGGATGTGTTTGTTCATCACCATGGGAATGGCGTTATGGTTGCCGTTTACAACAATATTACGGGATGCATAAATTTCAAGAATACGCTTTGAAATTAAGAATCGGAGGTCTTCCTTTTGCTGGATGAGCTTTGGTTTATCGTAGGTGTCAATATCGAGTATCAAAGCATAAGCTCTGTCAAGGGCTTCCAATGCGTTTTCAAGCTCTCCTTTTTGCCAGAATTCCTGAGCCGCCTGGCAAAATTCGAGAGCACTGTCTAAAAGCGGCTGAAATTTTTTATAAGGAGAAAAGGGGTCTTTTTCCTTTTTTTGTGCTGGAGGGTTGTTTTCTTTTTTTGCATCAGCCTGTTTGTCTTTCGGAGGATCGGTCTCCTTGTCTTCCAGAGTAATACTTAGGACAGTTTCGTCTTGTGGATTTGAATCCGGGATATTTGCTTGTGTTTTTTCCGAGCTGGTATCTTGGGAGACATTTTTTTTGATAAATGGCTGGAGGCATCCGTAAAAGAGGAATAAAAGCGAAAAAAGCAGTGTAAAAGTTAAAAATTTTCTTAAAACAGGTAAAATAGGTTTCATATTATTATTGTCGGTTTGCAAGTGAAAAACTTTAGTATTTTTAGAATGCTGTCCAAATACACAAATAAATGCATTCCTGTCAAGGCTTGTTCGTTATAAAATTATACGGGTGCGGGTCACGGGTTTCGAGTTTCGTGGTATGAGTTACGGGTTGTCAAGCTTTTAGCGGGCTTTGCTTCAATGGGCCTGGCTAGTTGCTGGTTTTGTATAGCTAAAAAACAGCAATATTTTATAATAATAATAGTAAATAGACAATAATAGGGCAATTCATCCATATAATGAGCTATAAAATCAAATAGCAGAAGATAACAGCGGCTTATCAAGGTTGATATTTAGAAAATAGACAGTTAGATAGGTAAGTTCTTTTTTTTAGAGTGACTCGCTATTATTAAAATAAATCATTTATATAATTACTATTATGCAAATATGCGCGCCAGCGTAGCTCAGCTGGTAGAGCTACTGATTTGTAATCAGTGGGTCGGGGGTTCGAGTCCCTCCGCTGGCTCCATTTGCTATTGAGGTGGGGTTCCCGAGTGGTCAAAGGGAACAGACTGTAAATCTGTCGGCGAAGCCTTCGGAGGTTCAAATCCTCCCCCCACCACCAACCTCAACGAAAGTTGTATGTAGGAGATT
>JAUWOH010000180.1 GCA_030612225.1 Desulfobacteraceae bacterium | reverse complement strand
GCTATGAGCATTGAATGCTGGAAAGAAGTCGGCGCAGAAAATATGGATTTTCTCATTGCCGTTACTGATAATGACGCAGTGAATATGTTGTCTTCCATGATTGCGGATCGTTTTGGAATTCAGCGTAAGATTGCCCGTGTTCGTTCCCTGGAGTTTGGGAAAAAAGATTCTATTCTCAATGCCCAGGATTTAAAAATTGATTTGCTCATTCACCCGGAAGAGTTGGCTGCTCAGGAAATTGTAAGGCTGATTAAACGCACAGCAGGGAATGAAATAATAGATATTGCCAATGGGCAAATGCAGGTCATGGCTACTAGGATTCATGAAAAATCGCCTTTGGCTTATAAAAAACTAAAAGAAATTTCTCAGATACATAATGATTTTCCTTTCAGGGTTATTGCAGTTGCCAGAGGAATCACCACGATTATCCCCGGTGGAGAGCATGAGATTTTACCTCAAGATCAAATTTTTATTATGGCTGGTAGCGAAGATATACCCCGGTTAATGGAAATAACAGGAGTAAAACAGCATCGGCGTCACCGGGTGATGATTTTAGGAGGCGGCCTGGTGGGAAGCCGTGTAGCAGAGTTATTAGGGAAAACCGTTACGGTTAAACTGATTGAGAAAGATGATAGACGTGCCGAAGAGTTATCCTTCACCTTGAAAAACACAGAGGTTTTACATGGAGACGGGTCGGATGTAAATGTTCTGGAATCGGCAGGTCTGTTGGATATGGATATTTTTATTACTGCAACAGGAGAGAATGAAACCAATATTATGAGTTGCCTGCTGGCGAAACATTTGATGAATACACAAAATTCCGATTTGCAGGGAAAGCAGGGGAAAACAATTTCTTTAGTTAATAAAGAGGAATATCTGGTGCTGGCCGCCACCACAGGGTCGGATATAGCCTTGAACAAAAAAATTCTGGCAGGGAATGAGATTTTAAAATTCATTCGAAGAGGTGAATTGCTTTCCGTGGCTCACCTGCATGGATTCGATGCGGAAGTGGTTGAACTCGTTGCCGCTCCAAACTCCCCTATTACCCGCAGGCCACTTTCCAAAGTGGCTCCTTCATTCTATGGAAAGATTATTGTAGGCAGTGTCTTTCGTGATGGAAAGTGGGAAACCGCTGTGGGAGATACCCATATCAACGAGGGCGAACGTGTTATCGCTGTCTGCACTTCGCTTCATCTAAAAGATGTTCGGCAATTATTCTTAGCGTAGTACCTTAGTACATATATTCTTAAATACGATTACGTATAATGTTTTATTTTCACCGCAAAGCCGCAAAGCACGCAAAGAACCTTATTGTTATTGCTTTCCGCTGAGCCCCGCTAACTAAAGCGGGATAAAAGCGCGGAAAGCAATAAAAAAATTCATCCCTGCGGGAAAAACTAATTTGATATAAAAACATATAGCTGTAACAAATTAAGCGATGATTGATTTTCCTTTGCTGGCGTCCCTGTCCCGCAACAAGCGGGGTCAACGGCAAAGGAAAAAACTTTAAACTTTGCGTCCTCAGCGTCTTGAGTGAAGCGAGCGGTGAAAGAAATCTATATAAAATACGTCATCGAATTAACAAATTAGAGCACTTAGTTGAGTATTTTGTGGCAATTTTTCCGGCCTATCCTTATCAGGATTATTTTTTCCAGAAAGACGGGTAGAATATTACCAGCGCTGAGAACATTTCCACTCTGCCGACCAGCATATTCCAGGATAAGAACCATTTTCCCACATCAGAAATATGAGCATAATTTTGCGACGGTCCTACTGCTCCGAATCCCGGGCCTATATTCATGAGCGTGGCAATTACGGAACTCATGCCGGTAAGATAGTCCATATTATCTACCAAAACCATAAAACAGCCCCCCGCCAGCACCATGAATATATTTACTATAAAATAACAGATGGAAAGGTCTATTATCGAGGAGTCAACAGGACGCTGGTTAAGCCGGATTGACATAACAGCCATGGGTTGCAAAAATATTTTCTTTACTGCTGCAACCATATATTTGCATATAATCACGTAATGGACGACCTTGATGCCGCTGGTAGTTGACCCTGCGCAGGCTCCAATAAAACACACCGCAAACAGAAACATCTGCGCGGCCTGAGGCCATTTTTCATAGTCGGCAGTAGTGAATCCGGTTGTAGTTAAGATAGACATTACCTGGAATGTTCCATATCTGATAGAATCCATTAAACTGCTGTAAGTATTATCTTTGAATAAAATCCATGAAACAACGCCGCAAAAAAACAGTATAAAACCCACATACCAGCGGAATTCAGTATTTATTTTTAATGCTTTCCAGTCCCCTTTCAACATCTGATAAAAAAGTACAAAGGTCATACCGCCTAAAAACATAAAGATAATGATAACCCAGTCAAAATAAGCATTGTTGTAAAATCCTATACTGGCGTTGTAGGGAGAATATCCTGAAGTTGATACTGTTCCGAAGGAATGACACAAAGAATCAAAAAGTGACATTCCTCCAAAACATAATAAAGCTGTTTCTAAAAGGTTTAGCGCCAGATATATACCCCAGAGCCAGATCATGGTATCTCTGTTGCGGGGAATAAATTTTTCTTTGGTAATAACCTGGCCGGGACTCGATTCTGCTCGAAATATACGAAGGCCTCCCATTCCGTGGGGAAGAAAAATTACAGTTAACGTTAAAAATCCCATACCACCAAGCAAATGAGTCTCGCTTCGCCAAAACAACAGTCCATGAGGCACAACTTCTATATCGGTAAGTATAGTTGCCCCGCTGGTTGTGTAACCGGACATCATTTCAAAAAAAGCGTCAGTAAAAGAAGGAATCGATCCGTAGATCATAAAAGGCAGGCCGGAAACAGCAGAGATTAAAATCCATCCAAAAGCAACAATGAAAATACCGTCTTTTATATTTAACTCGTGACTTTTCCGAAAAAACCGCCAGAAAGGCAGACCCAATGCAATTATAATTATTCCGGAAATTAAAATAGAAAACAGATCTCCTTCATTATAATATAGGGAACATATTACCGGTAAAGACATTGAACTGCCGGTAACAATTAATAAAGTTCCCAAGACATATGCTATTGAAGAAAAATGCATGGGTATCCTACACTAAAAAATTGATAACTAAATTCATCTAATAAAAAACCGTAATGTTGATATCCCAGACCTCGTTAAGCAGTTGAGTGGTTGAGCAGGAAAGTCATCATTATTATTTCCAGATGTTATAACTTTTCGAAAACCGAATGTCTAATTTTCAAACAAAAAATGGATATTACTATAACAACAACTTAACGATTCAACTACTTAACCACTTAATGAGATCTGTATATATAGTAAAAGTTTAAAAATTGAAAGTCCAACAAAGTTACTGTCTAAAAAAAAACTTAGTTGCAGCATCCCCTGGCGTCAACTTTTTCTTTTTTCACAACTCCCTTACCGGTGTAAGAGTAAAACTCGTCATAAAGGTTCATACAAAGTGCCACATTTACAGGCACAATACTCATGCGCTGTCCGATTCGGGGCGGATTAACGCATTTACTTACATCAATCCAGCCTTGTTCTTCATGTAGGCGAAAAATTCGGGCTTCGGGATATTCAGGAATATATCCCATTTCAAGGTTTTCATGGCGCAATAAGTGTTTTGCTGAAAGAGCCTTTGAGCCGGCGTCGATGATTACCTGATCGCTAACCACGTCCGAGACAACGGTTGTTACCACACGGGCTCCACAATCGTTAAGTTTGCAATGGCCGAACTTTAAAACAAAATAGTCATTTAAAACATATGTTCCCACCTTAATTTCGTTTACATGATGGACAAGATGCGTATTTTCCAAAGATGGCGTAGAGCCGGAAGAAACTGTTTCGGGCCGAAGTCCGGAAACGCACAGGGCTTCATATACAGGGTCCCATAAACGATTTATTTGCTTAAAACTTTCCGGATTTCCGGCAGCTTCTCCATACAAATGCCCTAAATACATTTGAATACCATCATAGCGAAGTCCGGGAAGTGTTTTTGCATGCCTGGCAAGCTTTACGACCTGTTCAGGATAGGCAATTCCGCATCGGTGAAGCCCGGCATCAAACATGATGAGAATTCCTATGGTGGTATTGTATTTAGCGGCTGCAATTGAAAGTTCGTTCATGCCATATTCGGAATCAGCTGCAACCCTTATATTTAGTTTGCAGGAAAGCTTGGCAATTCGCTGTGTGCTATCAAATCCCACAGCAGGACAAGCAACGGTAATGTCAATATTACCAGGTTTTGCCATTACTTCTGCCTCCCCTATTTTTGCCACAGCGATGCCGACTGCACCTGAGTCAATCTGCATACGGGCAATATAAAGAGATTTATGTGTTTTAACATGTGGACGTAATACAAATCCGTGCCGGTTTGCGTATTCATGAATACGGTTGATATTTCTTTTTAAGATATCCTCATCCACGATGAGAAAAGGGGTTGGAATTGATTTTGTGATATACAACAGTTTTTTTGACATTTTGGTTTCCTGTATTTTGCTTTCTGATCCTTGTACATTTCGAAGTTTCACATGACCTGCCGGTATTCTTGATTATGAAAACCGAAGTATTATTTACAGGTGGTTCAGGACGGATACGGGCATATTCCTTAAATTCAGAGGGGAGATTGAAAACCGATTGGCTATCTAAAAGACGTCTTAAACCTTTTTCATAGATCCGGTAAGAAAGCATTGTTCCATCCGGCAATACCTTTGCAAGATGGGAAAAAATTTCATCTTTGGGCAAAGCATCTGCTGCCACCATGATAAGCCGGCAATCATCCTCAAGAGGCAAAGAGAAGTGGTTTCCCTGCATGATACGAATATGCCCGGCTAATCCAAGGTTTTTAATTAGATTTTCGGAAAGTTTGATATATTCCGGTACCTGTTCAATACCGATACCGTCAACGCCATATTGTTTGCAAAGACAGATAAGGCTCAGAGGCATCGGGCCGCTTCCTAAAAACACAACCCGGTTTCCCCGCCTGAGATTGCCGCCTTTATATTCCATCTTCGCCAGTTCAAGATAATTGGGATAATATACAAAGTTTTCAATCATGGTCCACGGATCAGGACCTGCGATAATCGACCGGGCAAACTCAATTTCCATTCTGAGCCCGTTGATTCTTTTAAGATGGGAGATATGTTTTATAACCGGTTGAAGTTTAAGGTCATGAAAAATTTTATCCGCTAAAGAATCGTTAACATCGATTGCGGCCAGGCGATTTAGTCTTTCAAAATGAGGACGAAAGATATCATCAGGGCTATTTAAAATTTCAACATCTGACAGATTGCGTATGGCGGCATATATATCAAGAAATTTATTTCTAATTGTGTCTAACGAATTTTCTTTCATTCATAGAAGCTTTGCAAAAACGGTCGTATTGTTAACCTGCCCTGTGGGAAGAACTTGTCTAATAATTTTAAATCCTTTGATATCGTCAGGCTTAACCGGTTCATACAGGACGGCACGCATTCCGGTATAAGTACGGAAAACAACCGGAACATGTTTTTTACGGTTTTTCAAGATTTCTCGAAGGCTCTTGAAAATTCTGGCTTTGGGTTCTGCAAGGGCCGAAACCAGTACCATATCCCAATCGATTTTTTTAAGATTAGAGTCATCTCCGCAGATAATTTTGATTTTATTTTCCAGTTCAAGGCATTTTATGACTTTTTTTGACAACTCGACGGTTTTTGCTGAGATATCCAACCCGACAGATCGGAGTCCATAGATACGACTCATAAGAATCAGGCTTATCGGTACAGGACCGCACCCGATGAATACCAGTGTGCTGTCTGTTTCAATATGCATGGCCTCGATCTGATTTCTTACAAGGGTCTCATATCGAGGATAAAGGGGAAAAGCTTTTAACGTTTCCCACGGTGAGTGTGATTTAAGCAGGTTTTTTGCCAGATGAGTCTCATGAATATCTAAAAATGTTGAATAATACGAGCGAATCAAAGGCAGTTGGACCCGTATGTCAGGTTCTTCCAGGATAAGGTCTGCAAGGTTGCCCCCGGCCTCCATGTGAGCGAGATCGTCCAGAAGCTGATATAGTCGATAAAGTTCTTCAGGCTTGAGAGCCGCAAGCATCTTTTTGGTATAACCTTTAATATTTCCGGCAAACGCCATGATATGCGGTTTTATTATTTCAAGGCTGGTCCGGCAGTTTTTACAGCAGCCCAAAAAGTCGTGTTCAATCAGTTCGTGCCGGTGGGAATAGTTGATATCATGCATTATTTGTTTTTCTCTCGTTTTTTAAAAGGAATAAATTGACTATAACGCCAAAACGCGAAGATGTCAAAAACATCCCTTTACCCTTGTCTTGCGTAGCCTTTAGGCGAAGCATGGATTGTCCTGCGACTTGTCAGGGCGTCTTGTCGGGTCGTCTTGTCGGGTCGTAGCTTGAAAAGAGAAGCCTGAAGCTTGAAAAGCGAAGCCTGAAGCTTAAAAAGAGAAGCCTGAA
>JAUWOH010000331.1 GCA_030612225.1 Desulfobacteraceae bacterium | reverse complement strand
TTTTTTTAAAAAGCGCTTTAATTTTTTTAGCAGAGAAAAGCCTGGATTCATCAGGATGTGCAGCATATTTAGACGGAAGCGAATAGCAACGTTCCCATTGCTCAAGATACATTTTTATTTCTTTTCTCCAGCGTTTATTATTCCATGGCAAAGAGTTTTTACAAAGTTTTCTGATTCGCTTAAGATAGGCTTTTCCACCCTGTGGTGTCAACAATCCTATTCGCAGGCGCCTTAAAAGCAGATCGTCAAGATGTTTAACCTGTTCATGTTTTGCTGCAAAGGGCAACTCCGCCCATAGAGTGTGTGTGCCGGGAATATACGAAAGATCTTCGGAGGAGGCGTTGTGAACCAGCTCATCTGCATTTTTGCCGTATCGACCATAAAGACGATGCCAGTTGTGTAAGGACAGTCCATAATCCATTTCAGGGTGGTCCGGAACTTTGAAAAATTCAGGGGCGTGCGGCCCATTAATTTTACCTGGGCCAAGAAAAGGTTTTACGGCTTTTAAAGCCTCCAGTGCCGACCGCCTGAATGTTGTTAGCTTTCCTCCTGTTATTGTGACAAGGCCCTTATCTTTCCAGACAATATGTTCACGGGACTCTTCAGATGGTGAAAGATTGCCCTCGCTGAGAATTGGACGGACACCCGCAAATGTTGAAATGCAGTCCTTTAATGAAATATCGACTGAAGGAAACATAGCAATAAAAGCATCCATAAGGTAGTCAATTTCTTCCTCACTGATGAAGGGCTCTTTTGAAAGGTCCTCATAATGATCAACATCGGTAGTGCCGAGGAGTATGGCACCTTCCCAGGGAACAATAAAGACAGGTCTGTTATCCGCAGGATGGACAAAACTTACTGCATGCGATAGATGCAAAAGGCTGCCTGGAAACATAAGATGGCTTCCCCGTAAAGGACGCAGGTGAAGTTTCGATTTTGGTGACGGATGAAGCTCCTCAGCCCATGATCCTGTGGCGTTAATAACTGCAGAGGTTGACAGGTTTTTCACATTGAGTGTTTCTGTATCTCTTGCGGTGATGCCCACAACTTCTCCCTTAACGTTGCGGTTTATTTTGATTGCGCTGGTGTAATTTAAAGCACTGCCACCTGATTCAATGGCCTCATTTATAAGGCGCAGAACAAGACGAGCGTCATCAACCTGTGCGTCATGAAAAAGAAATCCTCCTAAAAGCGCTTCCTGTTTAATCTGCGGTATTAGAGAAGAAAATTCGGCTGCTTCATAATATTTGTGCTGTCTTTCAAGGGCGATCATATCATATATAGAAAGACCTAAACTCAGCGTTTTTTTTCCTGGCCGTTGTTTATTATAAACGGGCATTAAAAATCCGAGGGATTCCACCAGCCCGGGTGCATGTTCGAGCAAATATTCACGTTCATTGACGGAGGCTCTTGTCAGTAAAAACCGTTTTTCCTTAAGATAGCGTAAACCGCCATGGATTAATTTGGAAGACCGGCTGGAAGTTCCCCATGCAAAATCTTTCCTCTCCAGGAGAAGCACATCCAACCCCATTTTGACTGCTTCCCGAAAGACCCCCGCACCGGTTATTCCCCCACCGATAATGATAAGATCCCAGTTTTTCTTTATGTCTTCAAGTTTCATGTTTTTTCCTTGATGGTTTTGACTTCATTCCAGATTATGATACTCTTTTCCATAGTTTTCCGGACTGTTTCTTCAACGTTTTTGCCGTCTTTGTGAATTGCATTTATAAGGTCAACGTAATATTTTCGGGACGTCTTACGTGCTTTTTGAAGGCTGAAATAATGAAACCCCATAGCCTTGAAGACAGATGTAAAATCATTTAAAATCAGGGTATATATGGGATTGCAGGAGTGCTCGGACATAAGAAGCTGCAATTTCCAGTCATAAGTTGCGAAAGAGTTTGCTTCATTATCAAGATTGTCCGCTAAATCTAAATATTTCAAAAGCACTTTGGCCGATTTCTCAGCAGACAGGCGGGCAATAATCGGAAGCAGGGTGCATCTTACTTCAAGGAGATGGGTTATAAATCCATTGGGTAAAAAATCGCTATATTTTGCCATGGTGGCAAGCAGCCTCAAACCGCCATTTTTCCAGTAGTCATTGATTACGGTCGGTTTCCCTTGCCGTATTTTTATCCATCCTTCGCCGGACAGGCGTTGCAGGGTTTCCCGCAATGTTGGTCTTGTCACACCAATTTGAACGGCAAGATCTCTTTCATTAGGCAGGACAGTTCCAGGCGGGTATTTTCCGTTGAAAATAGATGTCAGTAATTTGCGCTCAACGTATTGTGCTGGACGAATGAGCGAGTTCGCTTTATTTTTCACATTTTTCCTTTCTTTTTTCTTTAATAACTGGTAAGAGGTCATACCAGTTAAAGATAGATTTGTCAATTAGTTTTGATGGCGTCGTAAAAAGAAGAATTTACCACAGAGAGCACGGAGCTCACAGAGATATCTAATTAATAAAACAAAATATTCTCTGTGTTCTCTGCGAGCTCTGTGGTGAAAATTGCTTCAAGGAGAATAAAATGTCGAATGATAAAAGCTTTTATCCAAAGTGGACAGATGCACCTCCGGAACATGGAACATACAGATCCATATTTAAATGGGGAGACCCGGACGAATTCAAGCATCCGAATCGCAGGCTTTATGAAATGATAAAAGAGAAATTTCAAATGGCCGATTCGGATTTTTATGAAAAGAAAAGCCAGGGGAAAGAAAAAGTCAATATCGATAAACCGGTTAAGCTCTCCGGTGAGCATATAAATATGTTTACAAGTTTTGTCGGAAAAGAAAATGTATTCTCTGATGATTATTCCCGTGTAAAATACGGAAGCGGGAAAACAACTGAAGAAGCCATGAGACTGAGAAGCGGAATCTGCCAGGACGTTGCAGATCTTGTGATGCACCCTCGCAGCAGGGAGGATGTGCAAAAGATTGTTAAATACTGCGACCGGCAGCAGATCCCGGTTTATGTTTATGGCGGTGGCTCCAGTGTAAATTTCGGGTTCAAACCGGTTAAAGGCGGTGTTATGCTGGTGATGAATACGCACATGAACCGCGTTCTTGAGTTTAATGAAACGAACCAGACGATTACTGTTGAACCGGGTATGATGGGACCGGATTATGAAAAGACACTCAATAATGCGCCGAATCTTTTTAATGCGAAAAGAAAATATACAGGCGGTCATTTTCCCCAGTCTTTTGAATATTCTTCTGTCGGAGGCTGGATAGTAACCCTTGGTTCAGGACAGGAATCTTCATATTACGGGGATATGTATGACATTGTGCTGAGCCAGGAATATGTGACACCAGCAGGAACGTTAAAAACACTCGATTATCCGGGAACCGCCACAGGACCAAAAGTGAATGACATCATGAAAGGGAATGAGGGATCATACGGTATCCTTGTGAGTGCAACCTGTAGAATCTTCAGATACATGCCTGATCACAGGCAAAGGTTTGCTTTTATATTTCCATCCTGGGAGGAAACAGTCGATGCTGCACGGGAAATTTCCCAGGCAGAGTGTGGTATGCCGGCGGTTTTCAGAATTTCCGATCCTGAAGAGACGGATGTTGCCTTAAAGCTTTATGGTGTAGAAGGGACTGTTATTGACAAGGTTATGAATTTTCGTGGTTTCAAGCCGGAAAGGCGCTGCCTTTTTATGGGGCTTGCCCAGGGCGAAAAAGGATTTACCACGAACCTGAAGAAAAAAATTAAGAAAATCTGTAAAAGCAGCGGCGCTATGTATATCACCGGATACCCTGCAAAAAAATGGGAACACGGAAGATACACGGATCCTTATATGAGAGAAGATCTGAATGATTTCGGCATTATGATAGATACCCTGGAATCGGCCGTGACATGGGATAACCTTCACAATCTGCACCAGGGCGTAAGGGCTTTTATAAAAAAACGTCCAAAAACAATATGCATGACCCACGGGTCCCATTTTTATCCCCAGGGGACGAATCTTTATTTCATATTCATCGCAAAAATGGATAATATCAAAGAATATAAAGAATTTCATAAAGGTATTATTGAACAGATAATAAAACATGGCGGGTCATTAAGCCATCA
>JAUWOH010000275.1 GCA_030612225.1 Desulfobacteraceae bacterium | reverse complement strand
TTGCACTTTGGCGCAAGACTGTTCAGAACTCACGAATCAACTGTTCAGATTTATGGTAAACCTACAACCCCTGAACCTTGAACTCTGAACCCGTGAACGGTTACAGAGTTTGCAGGAGTTTTATAATGGACAATAATATAGCCCATGTAAATGAGGCGGCAGAGTTTTTAAAAAGCCGAACTGAAAAAGATCCTGAAATAGGACTGCTAACAGGTACAGGCCTTGGTGAATCTGCACAGTCACTGGCAACAGTTACATCTTTTAAATATAAGGAGATTCCGCACTTTCCTGTTTCAACTGTTGAAAGTCACATCGGGAAACTACTTATCGGTGACATGCACGGCAAACAGATTATCGCCATGCAGGGTCGTTTTCACCTGTATGAAGGATATTCTCCCCTGGAAGTGACTTTTCCTATAAGGGTTATGCAACGGCTCGGTGTTAAGATGCTTATCCTTTCTAATGCATCAGGCGGCCTTAACCCGGCATTTAAGCCTGGAGATATAATGATTATAAAAGATCATATTAATCTGACAGGTTCTAACCCGCTTGTCGGCCAAAATGAAGAAGGCTGGGGCATTCGATTCCCTGACATGTCTGAAACCTACGATAGAAACCTGGTGGCACTCGCTGAAAAAGCCGGATCAGATGAAGGCATCAATTTGCAAAAAGGCGTTTATACAGGACTTAAGGGTCCGTCCCTTGAGACCCCAGCCGAAGTCCGTTTTCTTAAGACCATAGGCACAGATGCTGTCGGGTTTTCAACTGTTCAGGAAGTAATCGCTGCAGTGCATGCAAAGATGAAAGTGCTCGGCCTGTCAACGATAACCAATATTAACGATCCGGACAACCCCGTGCCGGCAACAGTTGAGGAGATCATTGAGATTGCTCGGAAAGCTGTTCCTGATCTTGAAAAAATAATAAGTAAAGTTGTGGAGAATGTTTGATGGCGTCGTAGAAAGTCCCATCTACTGCGTTACAGCGGTTTTTCAGAAACTCGGCATACTACATGTATTACCTCGTCTTTGAAAAGCCACTGTGCCTTGCACCCCAAGGGCACTTCCTGCGGGCACCATCGGTGATATTTTTTACGACTTAATTAAGTTTAAAAACGTATTATGAGTAGCGACAAATGTCGTTGTAAGGTTAATAATTATGAATTCAGCTGACATGCTTGTTTCAAATGGAATTGTACTGACTTTAGACAATGAAAACTCACAAATCAAAAACGGCAGTGTTGCCATTAAAAAAGATAAAATCGTTGCCGTGGGGAACGCCGACGAATTTTCAGGATGGGAAGTATCCCGGATCATAAATGCCCACGGGTGCATAATAATGCCGGGCCTTGTGAATGCTCACACCCATGCAGCAATGATTTGTTTCAGGGGACTTGCAGACGATCTCCCCCTGATGACATGGCTTAATGATTTTATTTTCCCGGCTGAAGCAAAATTAGATGAGGAGAAAGTCTATCGCGCAACGCTTCTTGCCTGCGCTGAAATGATTATGTCAGGCACTACATGCTTTTGCGATATGTATCTTTTTGAAGATGCTGTTGCACGTGCGGCAAAACGTTCGGGAATGCGAGCCGTTGTCGGAGAAGTGCTGTATGATTTTCCTTCACCCAATTACGGTCCCATTGAACAGGGTTTTACTTACAGCAAAATGCTTATTGAAAAGTGGCAAAATGATCCTTTGATTAAGATCGCTATTGAACCGCACTCACCTTACCTTTGCTCACCTGACCTGCTTAAAAAAGCATTTTCCATCACGCAGGCTAATAATATTTTACTTGTAATTCATGTTTCTGAAACCGAAAGCGAAGTAAATAATATTAAAGACAAATACGGCTTGACACCGATAGGGCATCTTGCTGATCTGGGCGTCCTTGCGCCGAATCTTCTTGCATGCCATTGCGTTATCCTGACAGATAAAGATATTTCTCTTTTACATCACCATGATGTTAAAGTCGCACATAACCCTGAGAGTAATATGAAACTTGCATCCGGCATTGCGCCAATACCAAGGCTGTTAGAAGAAGGTATCTGTGTTGGTCTGGGAACCGATGGGTGTGCAAGCAATAATAATCTTGACCTTTTCCAGGAAATGGATACTGCCGCCAAGCTTCACAAAGTAAATACGTTTGACCCGACTGTCATAGACTCCGCAACGGCACTGAGAATGTGTACCATCGAGGCGGCACGTGCACTCGGCCTGGGAGAAACCACAGGCTCCCTTGAAGTCGGTAAGAAAGCAGATATCATTGTACTCGACACAAAAAAACCGCATCTAACCCCGATGTATAATCCAACCTCCCACCTGGTTTATAGTGCAAGGGGAAGTGATGTAAAGACAACTATAATCAACGGTGAAGTCGTCATGGAAGACGGAAGACTCCTTTCACTCGATCTTGAAAAAACGATGGATGATGTTAGAAAGATTGCAGAGAGTATAAGAACCTGCTAATAAAGAAAGGCAAGAGAAAGGCACCCGTCTTCGCCTTCGGCTACGCCGTGGCAAGGAAAGGCACAGAGGCGGAAGGGAGAAGGGAAAGGCAAAAGGCAGAAGAGATAAAGACAGCAAAAAAATGAACATCGAACGTCCAACTCGCCAAAGGCGAGCAAGCACTTGTCCGCCGGCGGATCGAATGTTGAATTGAAAAGGGTTGGTGGTTATTAACCTTGAACCTTGAACCCATGAACCTTGAACCTCAAACGAAGCGATCAGGGAATAAATGATGAAAAAAGAAACTTTATATTTGCTTATGCTCGAAGATAATCCCGATGATGCTGAATTGGCAGCAAAGGCCCTTGCAAGGGATGAATTTACTATAGAATGGAACAGAGTGGATACGGAAGAATCATTTAGAAAAGCCCTGGCTGAAAAGCCGGACTTAATCCTTGCCGATTACAGCCTGCCGACCTTTGACGGCATGTCCGCCCTGAAAATAAAGGAAGAAACAGCACCTGAGATCCCGCTGATTCTCATTTCAGGGACAATAGGCGAGGATGTTGCCGTTGAATGTCTGAAAGCCGGTGCAACCGATTATGTTCTAAAAGACAGACTGTCTCGTCTGGGGCAGGTAGTAAAACGGGCTCTTGAGGAAGCAGAAACATACAAAAAACGTATGCGGGCCGAGGAAGCTCTACTGAAAAACGAAGAGAATCTGCGCCAGGTGCAAAAGATGGAGGCTATAGGAACACTGGCAGGTGGTGTAGCTCACGATTTTAATAACATACTTATGGCTATTCAGGGAAACGTCGATATTGCTTTAATGGACGTTCAAAAAGACAATCCTGTGTATCAAAACCTTATGGAAATCCGACTTGCATCGGAACGTGCCTCCGACCTTACCCGACAACTCCTGCTTTTCAGCCGCAGGCAGCTAATGGAACAGATTCCTCTTGATCCTAACAAAATAATTAAAAACCTTTATAAAATGTTAAACCGTCTCATCGGTAAAGATATTTTTTTAACAGTTGATCTGGCAAGCGATCTTAAGATGATTAAGGGGGATGCCGGAACTATAGAGCAAGTAATAATGAACCTTGTAGTCAACGCCCAGGACGCCATGGAAGGTGGCGGAAAGATTATCGTCAAGACCAAAAATGCACTTTTTAACGAAGAAAATTGCAAACTATACAGTAACGCAAAACCAGGGGAATTTGTGTGTTTATCAGTTCATGATACCGGGGATGGCATCGAACCATCCATTTTAGATCGTATTTTTGAGCCTTTCTTTACAACAAAGGCACAGGGAAAAGGAACCGGTCTGGGGCTCTCAGTAGCATATGGTATTGTCAAAGAACACCTGGGATGGATAAACGTGGAAAGTACACCTGATGACGGAACCACCTTTGAAATATATTTGCCGGCCATTCCCGTGAGGCCCGAACAGGAACGGCAATCCCTTGTTCCCCAAGAAGAATTCAATGGTAACGGAGAACGTATTTTACTGGTCGAGGATGAAGAAGTGGTAAGAAATCTCCTTTCGGAAATGCTAACCGGGAAAGGATATAAAGTTTTTTCTGCGACCAATGCTAGAGAAGCACTTGATATCTTTGAAGAAGAGAAAGGCGCCTTTGACCTTGTTTTTAGTGATGTGGTTCTGCCTGACATAAGAGGACCAAAGCTGATTGAACAGCTTCTAAAACAAAAACCCGAAATCCGTGTTTTATTCACCAGCGGGTACAGTGATGAAAAATCAGACTGGCAAATTATTAAGCAGCTTGGATATCCGTATCTCCAAAAACCCTTTACGTCGTATGACATGCTAAAGACTGTGAAAGAGGCTCTGGAAAAGCAATGAATTTCGATACTGTTATCCACAACTGCACGATCATTACTGTTAATCCTGAATTTGACATCATTGAACACGGCATAATCTGTATAAAAGACGGCCGCCTTGAGCAAATTTCTGCAAATACTCATAATCAAAAGCTGCCGGATTCAAAAAAGGTAATCGATGCAAAAGGCGGGATTGTCATGCCCGGCCTGATCAACACACACACTCATCTTCCAATGACACTGTTCAGAGGACTTGCCGACGACCTGCCCCTTAATATCTGGCTGAATGAACATATCTTTCCTGCTGAACAAAAACATATAAATCCCGAAACCGTCCGTTATGGAACACTTCTGGCCTGTGCCGAAATGCTGCTTTCCGGGACTACAACCTGTTGTGACGGATACTTCCTTGAGGACACAGTTGCTAAAGCTGTAAATGACTCAGGTATGCGGGCAATTCTCGGTCAGGGGGTTATCGATTTTCCTGCACCAGGAGTT
>JAUWOH010000441.1 GCA_030612225.1 Desulfobacteraceae bacterium | reverse complement strand
GAGTTCCACCGGTTGATTCCAGTAGCGTGAAGCAATCTTTGCCGCCTCTTTGCAGTTTTCCTTCGCCCAGATTCCTGACCTTGCAGCGCCCTGAACAAGCATTTTAACAATTTCAGGATTATTTTCTATAAAGTCGCGCCGAACCAAAGCAAGGTTACAGATAAAATTCGGCCACACATCCTTCACATATCTTAGAACCTTTGCATCGCCACTCTTTAATGTCTGGGCGGCAAAAGGTTCACCGACATAATACGCATCAAGGGAACCGGCAGTTAATGCAGAAGCCATATCAGGCGGATTCATTTCTACAACTTTGATCTGTCCGACAAGTGAATTTTTTTCGATAAGCTGCATGATACTGATGTTATGTCCTGAATAACGCATAGGAATAGCAACAGTTCTTCCGGCAAGATCACTAACTTTATTAACATTCAGGTCTTTTCTTACAACAAGCGTGCTTTCGTGACGATTACCTATATAGATTATTTTTACATCTTCGCCCTGCTGTCTGAGCACTATTGAAAGAGGAGCAATCATAAAGGCAACCTGAATCTTGTTGTTTCGAAGCGCTTCAGCCATCTCGGCAAATGAAGCAAATTTTATCGAACTAAACCTGATTCCGTTCCCATTTCTCGTTGCATGATCTAAAATTGGAGCTGCAAGATTGGTTATCACCGGCATATACCCCATTTTGACAACTTTTCTTTTTTCATGATCGAAATTGAACCGCCAGTGAAGCGCTGATATAATAACCAGCCAACCGACAGCCATAATTACGATTCGCCATGCTAATGGGAGCCGAAATTTATTTTTTAAAGGATTAAACATTTTATTAGTTTAAAAACCCGCCTTCAGGACTATTTTAAAAATTTAAAGTGCTGGTTGTTATCAGCTTTTTTAACAAAAAATTAAACAGCATAACTTACACCAAGCATTAAAAATACTTCATCACGAAGCTCTCTTAGTTCAGTTTCTTTCTCAAAATTGCGGGGATGAGGAAAATCAAGCTTCCGTTCCAGTTTTACACTTGAAGGTCTACCACTCATAACAACAATTCTGTCACCCATGATAAGGGCGTCATCAATATCGTGGGTAACCACAAGGGTTGTTTTGCCGAACAACTCATGCATGTTGACAACTTCTTCACGTATTTTCATATGTGTTAAAAAATCTAGACCGCTGAAGGGTTCGTCCATTATCAGTATATCAGGATTAACGACTATGGCCCGTGCCAGTTCTGCTCTACGCTGCATGCCGCCGGAAAGCTGGTAAGGATAATGATCTTCAAATCCTTCCAGCTCGACCATTTCTATATACTCCTGCACCTTTTCTTTCTTTTTCTCGTTATCTTCCATGTGTCGTAAACCCAGCTCGACATTTTGCCATACAGTCATCCATGGCAGGAGACCGCTGTGCTGAAATACAAATATATTATCAGAGCTCGGGCCTTTAACAGGCCTGCCCCCTATAAGAACCTGCCCGGATATAGAAGTATCGAAACCTGCTATTATCCGCAGCATAGTAGATTTGCCGCAACCCGAAGGGCCGAGAATGCAGACCATTTCCCCTTTTTGAAATTGAAGGTTTATATTATCTAAAACAGGAATACTCCTCCCGAACCCGTGCTGATCTTCCGGGTCCCGACGAATATGACGCCTGTTTAAAAATTCTTTATTTAGATTTTTAATGACAATGTGTTCCAGAGTACTTCTACCTTTTTAACATTTTAGCGTTTTGAAAAAATTTACTTCTCTAACGGTTTTTGAACCGCAGAATATCGAACAAGGAATTATGAATGTCGAATTTAAATGCAACGAACAACCCTTCTTAATTCGATATTCCTTGTTCGATATTCGATATTCAATTGTTGATAACTTTAACCGATAATATTTTACTATAAAATATCAAATATCATTTAAAAACTTATCAAACTACTGACCCCCAAAAAGCTGAGTCTGTCCTGCCAAGTCTTCTCATGATATTATCGAGAAACAGTCCTATTATACCTATAGCTATCATTCCATCCATCACATAATCCATTCTAAGGGCATTTCGGGAATCTAAAATCAGATATCCTAACCCTGACTGAACTGCTATCATTTCTGCGGCTACAACAACAAGCCATGCTATGGTTATAGTTAATCTCAAAGCTGTAACAACTTCAGGGATTATTGCAGGAATGACAATTTTCGTTACTACTTCAGACCTGCTGAAGTTAAAGTTTGAAGCAACCTGAAAATAGATTGGGTTGATGGAACTTACTGCTATGGTAGTTGAAACAACCAGCGGGAAAAAGCTTGACAAAAAAATCAGGAAAACAGCAGGTTTGTCGCCTATCCCGAACCAAAGCATGGAAAGCGGAATCCAGGCCAACGGCGATATTGGGCGTAAAAAATGAATGATCGGATTAAGAAAAAGCCTGGCTGTTTCCAGCCTTCCTAAAAATATCCCAAGGGGTATTCCAAAAAGCATCGCCAGGTAAAATCCTGCAGTAACTCTGAAAAGACTCGCCACAGCGTGTTTAAAAAGAGTGCCGTCAACAATCAACTCCCACAAGCTTACAATAACTATGGACGGCCCTGGGAAAACATGCTCGCTCCACCCGCTAAAACGTACCGTCAATTCCCATAACAGAAGAATAATGGAAAATGCTAAAACAGATAGAATAAAGGGTGAATTTCTTGTTTTCATCGTAATTACAGACCTCGTAATTCACATTACAAAAATGACCGTAGACCGTGATATATCAGGAAATTGCAAATAAATTGGACACCAGGTCGGTCTGGGTTATAAGGTTCAGGGTTCCAGGTTCAAGGTTGATGGCTTCGCACTTCTTC
>JAUWOH010000084.1 GCA_030612225.1 Desulfobacteraceae bacterium | reverse complement strand
GGTAAGTAGTTTTAACGTCCCCATCAAATTGCAGGCCATGCCGATACCCAGCAACAGGCGGCCAGTCATCAATCCCTGAAACGAATCAGCCCAGGCAAAGACAAGAGCGCCCAAAGCAGCGACCATGGACAGAAAGGTCATGGTACGACGTGCCCCAAACCGATCCAGATAGATACCGATGGGAATCTGCGCCAGGGCAAACGCATAGAAAAACGCCGCCGATATAAGGCTTAACTCTTTCGTGTTCAGCCCGGTATCCGCAATCAACTGAGGGGTAATGACGGCGATGGAGGCCCTGTAGAACTGAGACAACAGAAAAAGTAATGAAGCAATGGTGAAGATAATCCATCTTCTTGTCGAGTGTTTTTCTTCCATATCCCTTAGTGCTCTAATTGGTTAATTCGATACCGTATTTTTTCTAGATTTGTTTCACCGCCCGGCTTGTCCCGCTAATCGGGGCTTCGCTCAAGACGCTGAGGTCGCAGAGGAACGATTTACTCAGAAAAGCTCATTTACAAGATAGGTTATCAAATAGATATGAATTTTGACAGCTTTTTTGTGAGCCGGGTGTCTCAACCTCTATTCGGGAGAAAGCCCGGCGAGCTTGTCCGGTTTTGGAAGACCGGTCAAATTCAAGTGCTTATTTCCAAAAAAATCACCGAAGAATATCTTCGGGTTTTAGCCTACCCGAAGTTCAACTTATCTGAAAAAGAAATCGGCTTTCTTTTCAATCACGAAATTCTACCTTATTTTAAAGCAGTAAGAATCAAGCCAGGGCGCTGGAAAACAACAATTGAAAATGATCCTTCTGATGATATGTTTATTCGTTGTGCTGTATCCGGAATGTGTAAAATAATCATATCTGATCACATATCCGGCGATCGTCATCTTCTTGATTTTAAAACATATGATAAAAGATGTGCCAGGGCATTGATTTATAGAATTTGAACTTACAAAAAAGAAATTAAATCATTGGAAATGCCAATCTGGCACCTCCAATAGTATCAAAATGGGTTTGCGTCATCTTCCAATGGCATTCACTGAGCAAGGGGTTGCCATGCTTTCTTCTGTATTGAAAAGTGACAGGGCTGTTGAAGTGAATATTCAGATTTTGATATCTGAAAGATAAAAATAATGTCAGCTATTTACATCCCAGCAAACGGACCGGAAGACCGGAGACAATTTTTAGCCGAACCTGACAGGCAGTGGAAGGATGGATATTCAGCCAGGGAACTTGCAACCTACCGGCAGAATGCCGACGGGTTCCCCTTAAATTATTAAAACAAAAGTGCGTCTCGAAACAAGCTTACCGCTATCCCGGAATTTTATCCAATTTATAGCAAAATCCCGTCTTGACAATAAAGCAGCTATACGGGTATCTTAATCCCACTCGCTTTTATGATAATGAAAATTGCCGTTGGGTTTCCGACCCTACTACATATTGCGATTCAACCGGTTATAGTGCACAACCTTTTTTCCCTTACTTCGATCTCAAAAAGAGAATTCTTTTCATTTTAACCCACCTGGCAATCTATCTGTATTTTAAACTATTGAGACCAACCGCAAGGGAGGATATGGTGATGATTAAAAAACATTGTACATTTATTGTCTTATTTTTTAGTTCTGTCGTTATATTTTTCACTTCTGGGTGTCAAACCTCACCAAGTAAGCAGACCTCCTTGCCCGGTGGCCCAGTGTCCAATTTCCCCAAAATGATGGTTGGCGATAGTTGGGTAATAAAGGAATTTAGCAATAAAGGAATAGTTGCTCGTAATAGGACAATAATTGAAACAAAATCAGATGGAAGTTTTGTTGAAGAGATTAAAGATGACAAGGGGAGGACTCTTCATGAATATTATAATAATAGTTATCAGCGTGTACTATCAATAAATGTCGAAAAAGGATCTGCAGGGAAGATACCCAAACCCCCTGCAAAAACACTAGAATTCCCTTTATTCGTTGGCAAAAAATGGAATGATGAATTTGATACATGGAAAAAAGGTAATATTCGTCATTTTACCAATGAGTATATTGTTGATAAATATGAGAGCATCAATACAAAAGCAGGCTCCTTTAAAGCCTTCAAAATTATTAGACTTGGATATATTCCTGAAAAAAGTTGGAAAGGGAAAGAAGAATATTGGTATTCACCAGAAGCTAAATGCATAGTAAGATCCATCCCTGATTGGAGATATGGCTCTGAATTGCTAAGCTATAAATTAGCACTGGCTGACGGGACACCAAAAGTTGAGAAACTAAAAATTATAATCAAAGGTGAGAAGGTAAGGATTGGCATCATAGAATTTCAGAGTCTGAACGAGGAAGCCAAGAAAGATAACTTAGGTAAAATTGTTTCTGAGATGTTAACCACGTCGTTTGTTAATTCTGAATCTTTTAAAATTATTGAAAGAGAGCAACTGCAAAAAGTAGTACAAGAATTTCAGCTGAGCCAGTCTGGAATTATTGACACTTCATATGCAAAGCAAATTGGAAAAATAACAGGTGCAGATGCTATTGTTACAGGAAGTGTTACAAAGATTGGAAATGACCTGCGGTTAGATGCACGGATTATAGATGTTGAATCTGGTCTTATTCTTACTGCTGAGAAAAGCGAAGGTAAAGTTGAAATAAAAAGTATTGGCATGATGACAGATAGAATTGTTACAGACTTGGTAAATAAATTTTATAAGGGCAAAAAATGACAAGCCGATCGCTTAACGTGTTGAAGAATTTCTGTAATTGCTTGATTTTTAGGTGAAAAAAAAGAAGATCTATCGGCAGAATATCTTTCTGCAAGTCCTCAGCTTTATTGCATCTAAAAACAACTGGTTTTGCAGCCTCGGATCGAAAATATCTGACCTAAATCCAAGCGCTTAAAATGTAAACGTATTTTTGCGCGAACCCTTAAATTACTAAAACAATAAAACAAAAGGGCGTTCCGAAACTCTCATGCTGCCGCTACCCCACTTGACAACTCGACGAAAACAGCGCTGATAGCGCGTTTTGGATTTCAATGACGATTGTATTTGAAAAAGGAAGGTGCTCAAGGGGACGCAGGGATTGGATCGAATGGGCCAGTGTCCGAAATACATCCCCTTGCGGTCTCATCTTTCTGCCACCCCTGATTGGCGGAAACGTGTCCCACGGGATCGGTATGTTTCGATGGCTGATCCGAAAAGGATACGACCTTATTTCCTTCAACTATTCCGGCCACGACAATTCTTCAGGCAGGTTTTCTCTTGGAGCGACGCTCCATGATACAGTACATATGCTTGCCCATGCTCAGCGGTTGGCTTCAACGCGCCGACTTCCTTTGTTTGGCATTGCTCCATGTTATTCGGCCATACCCCTTCTTTATTCGGCATATCGTCTCAAAGAACCCTTACAGGGGATTGTGCTAATAAATGCTGTCTTGCTGTTAAACCCTGCGGCTGTGGCCAGATCTTTTTGGACCCATTACAAAAAAATGTTTCCGGCACAAATAGGAATCAAGAAATGTCTGACTGCCGTAGCCCATTACGCAGATTTCTTGTTTCCGGACATTAGAAAGGGAAGAGATTGTTTTGGGGTATTGGAACGGAAACGGGTCAGGTTATTTGCCACACTTGCTGATTTTCTTACCTTGGATCCGTTGCAAAGGGTCACGCTGCACAAGACCGACGTCCTCTGTCTTTATGCCCGTCAGGATAGGATCCTCAAAATGTATGACGAGGGCGCCGGGACAGATTACAAAAATGATGTTGCGAGGATATGTCCGCGAACTCTGTTCAGATCCTTAGAGGGAGACCACTTCTTTTCCCATCAAATGACGAGAGACCGGGTAACCATGTACATTAAAACCTTCCTGCAATGACGGGGGCCTGGTGTTGACTGTTTGCTCTGAAACGACATATGAGCAGGTTATTGAAAGGATGTCCCGAAACACGTGCTAACAGGAATAAATCGATGTATCAATATCAACGAATGTCCCGCAACTAAAACGGAGTATTTGAGGGCTGGAAAAAATGAGTAAAGGTAGATTGATTTTAGGAAGAAGTGTATTGAATTTGCGTCTCTATTTAAAACCGATGTAAATGTGAATGGTGTTTTCTCACCAGGCATAATAAAAAGGGGGCTACCGACATGTATGAAGAACAAAATGAAATTAAACAGTTAGATACAGGCTGGAGAGTTATTCTTTTGATTTGGGGGGCAATATTAGCCTCTTTAGGTATATATCTTGTCGTTTGCATTATGGTGGAAAAGGAGCTGCAAATTAACATCGACCCCAATTTGCCGTTAGAAACGATCAAATATGCACTCTTCGGGGTGTCATTCATTACACTTTTTATGGTGCATTATCTCCGCAAGTTTTTATTGAGAACTATCAACTCAATTGTCAATTCAAGTCAAACATCATCGCTTCAACATCCAGCTGTAGGTAAATATTTAGTAACCGTTATAATAACATCGGCACTATTGGAAAGTATTGGAATCTATGGGGTTGTACTATTTTTTATGGCCAAGGATACTTCGTCACTTTATCAATTGTTGATTATTTCCGCAGCAGCAATGATTTACTTCCGCCCTCGTAAAGATGAGCTATTGAACCTATCGGCCCAGATGAAAGCTCAAAGGAAAAAATAAACAAGGATAATTTACTTCAGAACGTGATATCCGGCGATCGATTGCAAGATTTGAAACAGGAAGCAGATGAAATCGTACGAATTTAACGTCTATTGTCAAATCAACCAAGGATTGAATGGTGAATTTTGAGAGTTGAGTGATGAGTTACGAATGAAAGGATAAAATAAGATTTTTAATTTCCTTCAACTCAAAACTTATAACTCATAATTCATAACTCAATCTCTAACCCGGTAGCCCGCGTTATAGAAAATGAGTAGAGTCAGAACTAAGGGTTCGCGTAAAATTAAATTCGCAATTTTAAGTGTTGAGGCACCCGGCTGGCAAGGCGCGAAAACGCAGAAATATCAAGCATATTCCGAGCTTTCGCAACGCAGTCATGCGGGATGCATCGGCGCTTAAAATGTGAAGTTATTTTCGGAGTCTGCGCTTACCTGCGCGAGCCCTAAGGATCAAACGTAGACATAACCCCATTTTTTTCCAAAAGTGATACGCCCGAACACAGGTTACTGCATTATGATGGATAAAAGTAAGATTGAGATTGCGTTCTAATTCTTGTTGACAGATACTACCGGATACTCTAAGATATTATCAGATACTATTGGAGGCTAATATGGGTCGAGGGAAGGTTTTTCAATGTGAAGCAACGATATCATCCGGTGTAAGCGAAAAGCTTTTAAAAAAATATAATATAGAAATCTGGGAAGTTGAAGAGGTCATTTATGATGATCCTCATGCTTTTTCTATAACTTATCGTGATTGTTATTTTCTTTATGGCCAGACATTTTCAGGCCGATATCTATTGATATTGGTTAGATTATTGTCTTTAGAAGAAGTGACCAAATTAGGCTTTAAAAAGGAAATCAACTTCATTAAAATAATTACTGCAAGGGACATGAATAAAAGCCAAAGAAAAATGTATAATAAGAAAAGAGGGATAAAATAATGAAAAACTCCAAGAAAGTTAGTGCTATTCTCCCAATGAAGGACGAGGAACTGGCGAAGTTCTGGGATAATAATGAGCCGGAGGACTTTGAAGGGTGGAAAGAAGGAACAATGAAATTCACACGCCCACCTAAAAAGTTAATCCAATTGAGACTCGATCCAAGAGATGTCAGAATAATTGACAGGGAATCCAAACGCTCAGGCATCGATAAGGCTCAATTAGTACGCTCATGGGTAAAGGAAAAGATAAGTCGTATCCAAAACGGTGAGAGATTATGAGGCTTAAGTGACAAGGCATATCATTACATCAAAAGATAAAACCCCATTTCTTCAGCAATAAAAAAGGGGAATTTTATCGAGGTGAAATCATGAGAAATACGATTGCAGAATCAATAACAAGCACTGTTAAGGACCTAAATAGCAGTGGAGTAATTGATGAAATTACAATGAAAAACATACAAAGTTTATGCTTGCCTGAAGTTAAAGAATATACACCACAAAAAATTGTCTCAATTCGGAAAAAATTAAAACTGAGTCAGGCAGCACTTGCATCTATCTTTAATTTTAGCACCTCTACCGTACAAAAATGGGAACAAGGCAATAAGCGGCCAACCGGTGCATCAAAAAAATTATTAGACATAGTGGAACGAAAGGGGCTTGAAGCATTAATATAGCCTAAATAAATTATTTTCTTTTACAGCCAACACATTATTGCTTTTTGAAATGTATGGTTTAAGATTTGTATTATTGGGGTCGGGAAGTCGTATCATGCGAATTTATATGGAGTTGAAACAAGAGTGGCGAAGCAGGCCGTAGAAAGACATAAAAACCGTTTTTCTGATGATTTTATGTTTCAGCTTTCAAAAAGCGAATATGAGTCGTTGATATCACAATTTGTGACATCCTCTGATATTAAGTACACAAAACGGGTTCACGCTTTCACCGAGTAAGGGGTACCCATGCTTTTAAAACCCATACTTGCGCCTTCTTGCGGCTGAATGAAAGGAGCATTCATGAGTAAAAATGGAGTTATTCCGGTTGATCAGATTGAAAGCATTATCTTCCTGATATGCGGTCACAAGGTCATGTTAAGCCCTCATCTCGCGGAAACCCGGTGGCCCGTGTAATAGAAAATGTGTAGAATCAGAAACTAAGGGTCACCGTAGGCTTGCCCCATTTTATCCAGGAACCAACGAGGTCATGAAGGGCATTGCAGCAAAATTCATAGGAATGTAAAAAAAGGAGGCTGGATATGGCAAAAAACACTGACCCCAGACCATGGGTAAATTCTTACGATAAAGGGTTAGACGCTGACCTTGCGATTCCGAATGTGACTTATGTGAACCTTTTGGAAAAAAGCATGAAAGAGAATCCGGCCAGGCCTGTATTACACTATATGGGCAGGACCCTCACATTCAGGGACTTGGATGACCTGTCTGCTAGATTTGCTTCTTATTTACAGAAAAACGAAATAGGACAGGGCCGGGTTGTGGGTATTAATCTTCCTAACATACCGGAATATCTGATTGCATTTGCAGGTGCGCTGCGCGCCGGCTGTGCCGTAACAGGAATATCTCCGCTTTTGTCTCCCGGAGAAATGGAATATCAGATTAATGATGCCAATGCCGATGCACTGGTGATCATGGATGTCCTGTTTGAAAAAAAACTTTATAAAATAAAAGACAAGATTCCAGGGCTGAAAAAAATTATCACTGCAGGTGTGGGTGATTCTCTTCCGCCTGTTAAAAGGATTTTGGGCAGCCTGCTTGGAAAAATTCCAAAGGGAAAAATCATGCCGGTTCCCGGAAAAGAAGTGTTAACGTTTAAACGTCTCTTTAAAGAAAACAGGCCCATGGTTTCACAGATAAAGATAAGCCCTGAAGAGACATGCCTGATCCAGTATACCGGAGGAACCACCGGAACGCCAAAGGGGACGCTTCTTACCCACGCAAATATGGCGGCAAACGTTGACCAGATATGCAAATGGATCAATTTTGAAACCGGCCATGATGTCCTGTGCTCTGCGTTTCCGCTGTTTCATCTGGCAGGACTCATCTTTGGAATGGTGGCCATGGCTACCCAGAACCCGCAGTGCCTGATACCAGACCCGAGGAACATAAATCATATCTGCAAAGAGATGGCAGAACGCCGACCCACGATCATTGCAAATGTCCCGACCCTCTACCAAATGCTTCTTGAGGAACCCGCCTTTAAAACCCTGAATTTTTCAGGAACCAGAATTTTCATTTCCGGTGCAGCACCATTTTCAGTGGAGAGTATCAATGCCATGGAATCTGTGGTGGGAAAAGGCAAGGTCATGGAAGTATATGGAATGACTGAAACAAGTCCCATCCTTACCATGAATCCTTTTCGTGGGAAAAAGAAGATAGGGTCTGTGGGGCTTCCGATCCAGAATACCATGGTTAAACTGGTTGATATTGAAACCGGAACCAGAGAAGTCGGCTTTGATGAAGAAGGCGAGATCATTGCCAGCGGACCCCAGATAATGAAGGGATACCACAACAAGCCCGAAGAAACAGACAACGCCCTGAGGGAGTATGAGGGATCAAAATATTTTTATTCAGGCGATATAGGAAAAATGGACAAAGATGGATACCTCTATATTGTTGATCGCATCAAGGATATGCTGATCGTGGGCGGTTACAAGGTTTTTTCAAGGGAAGTCGAGGAAAAACTCTACCAGCATCCTGATATAGAATTCTGTGCCATTGTCGGGGTTCCCGATCCAAAAAGGTCGGGAAATGAAATGGTAAAAGCGGTCATTCAACTGCTGGCTGCTTCAAAGAAAAAAGATGTTAAAAAACTGGAACAGGAGATCATATCCTTCTGCCAGGAAAACATGTCACCATTCAAAGTTCCAAAGATCATAAAGATTGTCGATGAAATACCCCTTACTTCAGTGGGAAAAGTAGACAAAAAAATGCTTAGGTAAAAAGGAGGAAACAAAAACAAACGGCAGTGCATTATCAGGGAATGGGAGACAAGTATCGTTGATTCAGAAAAACATTGATTTTAGCCCAAGTTTGGCCCAAGTTTTGAGAATATTAATTTTTTAACTGCCTATATATACAGTTATTTGTATAGTTTTTGTTGATCCGGAAGACTGGAAACAATTTTTAGCCGAACCTGACAAGCATAGGAATGATGGATATTCAGCCAAAGAACTTGCAACCTGCCGGCAGAATGCCGACGGGCTCTCCTTAAATATTAAAAAGATTTTTAATCAATCCGATATCCCCCTGTTCAATAACATTCAATTCCTTCTCGCCATTCCGGAATACAAGGTGCCATTACTGAAGGTCACAATTTGTGACCTCCAATCAAAGGGGTTACCATAAAAATAAAACCTGACAAAAGGATATCTTTTGATGACGACCACTGTACCGATGGAAAGAATTACCAGTAAGATTTACTTAATTCGAGGTCAAAAAGTTATGCTGGACAGAGATCTTGCAGGTCTTTATGGGGTGGAAACTAAGGTATTGAAGCAGGCTGTAAGACGGAACATAAAACGTTTTCCCGATGATTTTATGTTTGAGCTAACAAAAGAAGAAAAACAATCTTTAAGGTCACAAAATGTGACCTTAAAAAGGGGACAGCATTCAAAGTATTTACCCTTTGCCTTTACAAAAGAGGGTGTTGCAATGCTTTCCTCTGTTCTCAATAGCGACCGTGCTATTGATGTAAACATTGCAATTATGAGGGCCTTTGTTCAATTGAGAAGATTGATGGCATCCCATGATGAGTTAGCAAATAAGCTTGCTGAACTTGAGCGACACCTAAGAGGTCATGATGATCAGATTCAGGCCATTTTTGAGGCTATTCAGCAGCTCATTGCTCCGACTGCAACAAAGAAAAAGAAGATTGGTTTTACAGTAAAAGAAGAGCTCAGAAAATTCGGAAAAAAGAAATAAATATCCAAAGACTATAGGAAGAAAGAAAAGACTTACTTGTTTCCACTTCAACACCGTATCCGGCAGTTTAAAACACAATTTTTAGAGCCAATAGTGAATGCCTTTGAAATTAGGAAGCTAAAGGATATCCCGAAACACGTGCTATCAGGAATAAATCGACATATCAATATATCAAGAATGTCCCGCAACCCGTCCCGCAACCCGGACTTATCCAGAAGACAGGTGCAGGCCCTTCTTGCAGCATTAAAAAAGCAGAATAAAGTCTGGATGGTTGGTAAAACCAGTGCGGACAAATGGTATCCGTGCGATGAAAATACGAATTGCGTAAAATGACAATGAATTAATTTGAAAGTTCAAGTTTGGTGCAAGTTTGGTGCAAGTTAAACTTTTAACTATCTGTATATATAGTTATTTTATAATTTTTGTTTATTTTGGATGGGTGAAGGGTTTCCATGAGTAAAACCTTTTTGTTCCTTTGTATTAACTATTTATTTTAGAATTGAATATGTCATCAAATAAAACAATGTCATTTAAAAAAGCCCATGGCAAACCCTTGCAGACAAAAGCCCTGAATGAATTCTCATTAACCCCTCAGGCGAAAAAGATCTGGGACGCCATACCCGCTGGTTTTCAGATGAAGCTTCTGAACAACGTTTGGTGCAGAACCTGCTCAGATGTAACCAGCATCGGAAGCGTCAGCGGAAAGGTTGAAAGAGGAATGCTGATTCTAAAGGGAATTTGTACGCGTTGCGGAAACACGGTGGCCCGTGTTATAGAAAATGAGTAAACCAGAAGTTAAGGGTCAACCGTAGACCCATTTC
>JAUWOH010000349.1 GCA_030612225.1 Desulfobacteraceae bacterium | reverse complement strand
TTTGTTATTAACGACTATCCCAGTTTTGAAATATCATATAGAACACGGGTTGATATCCATCCTTACTTTGATGACGATCCGTGGTTTACAGGATTTGTTCAAACGCTACCACAGCCAGGAAAAAAACGCCCATATGAGTATTCAGGATTTGGGTTTTTCGATCAATTAGACTGGGTTACAGTTAATGAAACATATCCTATTCAGGCCGTGGAGGACATTGTAAAAGATATTATTCAAAATACCGTCGCTCCGAATACTCAGATAATTTACAATCCAGCAAAAATCGAGGCTACCGGATATACTACGCAAGGGATTATCGATCTGTATGTCGTTTCAGCTAAAAAAGCAATAGAGGACTTGGCTGATCTTGCTTCAGGTTTTGAATATGGAGTAGACAATTCCAGGGAATTTTATTTTCGCCCAATCGATACTGACGTTCACTATTCCTACTGGGCGGGTAAACATTTTCAGTATATCGAGATTGCAGAAAATCCGCATAAAATAAGGAATCGCCTATATATAAAAGTTGGACTGATTCAAGGGACTGGTTTTGGTTGGGTCAAAGAGGGTACAAACATTATCGGGTATGAGGAGGATGCCCCTTCAATAGCTGAATACGGGTTACGAGAAGCTCTTGTTGCAGCCCCTGAAATTCTCAGCATAGCCGATTCAAGAGTGTGGGCCCAGCAATTACTCACAAAGACTTCAATCCCGGAAATAAAAGCAAAGATAAAAAATGTTCTTTTTGACGAAACAAAGGCTAAAATTGACGCAAAAGGAAAGGTCAGGATCACCACAGATGACGGGATTGAGTATGAGCTTTTTATAAAAAAGGCTGCCTACTCAATGTCTCCTGAGGGGATTCTAGGCTCCCTGGATTTGGTGTAAAAAATGTCGCTCGAAGATCAAATCTTCCAACTAGTCAAAGACATAGAGATAGAAAAGCAACTGGGGGATAAAAGAGCTGAACAATTCTGGAATCTGATTAAAGCGGGGGCAGCGGAAATTTCACATGACGATTTAACAGACGTTACGTCAAATCAGCATCATGCTCAAGCTCATACGTTGGCTTCTCACTCTACAAAAGCTCATAGCGAATTAACGGGAGTAACTGCTAATCAGCACCACCCGCAGACTCATAATGCTGTTAGTCATTCAGATATTGCCTCTTCCGGTGCAGACATAGACGATGCGGTCAGTAAAAAGCACGCCCAGGCTCACACTTTAGCCTCTCACTCTTCAAAGACTCATGCAGAGCTTACAAGCGTCACCGCTAATCAACATCACAATAGGGATCACGAAGCCAGCCATAGGTTAGGCGGGGCAGACGAATTGAACCACGATAATCTTGCTGGTTTTTCGGCGGCTGAACACAAATCCTTACCCAATACTATTGCTCAGGTTTTATCAGATCACAATAAAACCGTTCATGATGCTTTGAATATCGATGCAGGTTTAGTGGATGGGTTTCATGCAAGCCAGACAAGGAATTTAAAAAATACTTGTGCAGTTAGGGACGCTGCTGGTTATTTACAATTAGGTTGGATAAATACGACAAGTGGAGTGGCTAGTGCTGCTGAACCTGTGAGAATTTATTGTTCCCAAGACGCATATATTCGTTATATGACAGCGGCTAATTTTAGATTGCGGATGTCGCTTCATAAAACGACTATTTCTGATTCTGGTCCGAGTGGAGGGTCTGACGGGGACGTTTGGCTGGAGTATTAAAATGGCTATAGCTTTTGATTATGGAAATGGTAACTGGGGGAACGGAGATATCGTGTCCTGGAGTCATACCTGCTCGGGTAGTGACAGAATCCTAATAGCTTGCATCGTACATTCCCGCGGTATATCTGGGGGGATTAAATCTGTAACTTATGGTGGGCAGGCGTTGAGTTATTTAGGCTATGTAGGTACCGTTAATAATTGGCATGAACTTTGGTATAAAATAACTCCCCTTACGGGAACAAATACCCTCCTGGTTACTTATAATAATGCAGTAGCCAGCAGTGGAGGGTCAGCTTCTTTTACTGGAGTAAGCTCTCTCGATACCTTCAGGACAGGCTCGGGAACCGGAACAACCGGTTCAGTATCTATTCCAGGTGTATCTGGCAATTACTGGGCGATAGCTGCCTGCGCATCAAAAAGGGCTGACCCAACCCCAGGAGCCGGGCAAACACAGAGGTGGGAGGCCGGAGTGGGTAGGCCCTTTCCTACCAACGGCTGTTCAGACCAAGACGGGGTTTTTAGCTGGACGTTCTCTAGCGCGTTATGGACGGTAGTTGGAGTGAGGTTGGTTCCCAAACCGGAACCCCCGATTCATGTTAGAGTTGGAGAAATCTGGAAACTGGCAAAGCCACATGTTAAAGTAGCCGGAGTATGGAGAGAATGCAAAGTACATGTTAAACACGGCGGAGCGTGGGATGAAATTATATAAAATTATAAAAGGAGGTCACAATGACTTTACCCATTGAAAGATTTAAAGAATTCATACATTAATTGGAGATATAAATCGTTATTTATGGTATAATTAAAGTGTTATGAAAAAAGAAAAATCATACAAAAACAAGATATGGCTATATCAAAAGTATATTATTGAAGAATTGTCTATTTATAAAATCGCAAAAATTTCCAATTATCATCCTCAAACTATTTATCGCTATCTCAAAAATTTCAATATACCGAGAAGATCAATAGCTGAAGCTCGAAAGGGAAAAAACCATTCTGAAGAAACAAGAAAAAAGATGAGTCTAAGTGCTATTCAGCGAAGTAAAAATCCTGAATATAAAGAAAAACAAAGGTTATCTCATTTAGGAAATAAACATTCCAAGAAAACAAAAGAGCATTTAAGTTCAATCAGAAAAGGAAAATCATGTCCTTGGAAAAAAGGAACGCCCCCAAAAAAAGTTAGAGATAAAATCAGCGCTACATTAAAAAAACGATATCAAGATAAAGAATTCAAAGAGAAAATGATAAAAGCCCTTTTGAGAGGATTGATGATTCGACCTACTTCTTATGAGAAAAAAATAATTGAAGTATGTAAAAAATACAGCTTGCCTTTCAGATATGTCGGGAATGGAGACTTTATTATTGCAGGCAAAAATCCTGACTTTATTCACAACAATGGCAAAAAACTTTTTATCGAAGTCTTCCATAATTATTGGAAGTCAAAAGATTATAGAAAAAGCAGAGCAATGCTTTTCGGGCAGTACGGTTTTAAGGTTCTGTTTTTAGATGATAGTGATATGGAAAATAAAAATTGGGAAAAAATCTGTTTGAAAAAAATAAGTTTATTTGGAGGTTAAAATGGCTGGACTACCCCTTGAGCGTTTCAAAGGAAAATATGAGAATTGGCGGGCAAATCCCTTCACAGGTGCGGATTACGCAGTTGATAAAGAAGAAGACGATCTTGTAATTCCTGTTGGTGCCCCATTTATAGTCCAGCTTTTGGAAGTCCCTCGAAAGAACACCCCGACTTCAATCTCTGTCAGAGCGTATGACACCGAAACTGAAGTAGATGATGATTCGGCTTCCGGTCAAAAAGTTTTAAAGGTGACCTCCACTGTTGGATTTTCCAACACTGATAAAATTATAGTAAATCGAGGAGGCGCACGAGAGGAGGAGTGTGTAATAGCTAGTATTCAGGACGGTGTTTCACTAACTATGGTTGACAATCTTACTGATACCCATACGCAAGTCCAGGCAGATGACGTAGAGAAATATATTGAATTTGCAGAGGTCTCTGGCGCTCCCGCTCAGAGTCAATTCCGGGTAGACTATCCTCCGGCTGATGGTGAAGGGACGGGACTTTTGGAATTTAATAATGGGGATAATAGTAAAATCATTAGAGTTAATTATAAAGCAACCGGATCACCTATGATTTCAGAATTTTTA
>JAUWOH010000185.1 GCA_030612225.1 Desulfobacteraceae bacterium | reverse complement strand
GACAAGCGACATATAAACACCCCATTCATTGGTATAATTATACCAATGAATGGGCAGAAAAGTCAAGCAAAAAATGCCTTTAGCCTTGATCTATAACGTTTTTGCACGATCCTTGTTATAATTTTGGCGGGAATTTAGGTTTCTTTAGATGCTTCTATAAGTTCCCCACAATTCTGTTTCCCCGGAAAATCGATAAAAGCCGCAGAGCCTGTTTTTAATTTATTTGTAAGTGATACTAAGAAACTAACCAAGAATCTTTTAACCTCAACTTCCGCATTCTTAGCAGTCTGATAATTGCCACTTCTTAATTCTCTCAAAGCGCTTCTTAACAGGGGACGTTGTGTTTTACCGCTTGCTTGACTAATTGAACTCCATTCATAACTGTTCCACATCCAGGCAGGAACCTTCAATTGCTCAAATCCAGTCTTCTTCTCATCAAAAGCGACTTTAAATATTCTAACCTTTCCCGATATCCCATCGAAAGTCTTTGTATATTCTCCATTAGGGTCAAGAATAATAAAACGAGCATTGGGGTTTTTGTCATGCCCTATTTCGTTTTTTACCGCCTCCAGAGACCAGCGAATCAATCCAGCGACAGAACAGGATTTGCCGCTTCCGGTGTTACCCAATACAGCAAGATGACGACCGAACAATTTGTCTGGATCTACATAAACAGGAGCATTTGCAGCAAGAGGTGAATTTCCAATTTTAATCTTTGCATTTTCGTCTTTGTTTTCAACAATTGCTTGCAATTGCTCATGCGTTGGAATTACTACAGCATCACCAACGGAAGGATAACTGTAAACCCCGCGTTCGATTTTATAACCTTTATCTTCTTTCTTTAAAATACCCAGAGGGCTGATAGACATTTTGCGCAAAGGAAATGGTAAATCAACTAAATCAAAATCCTTAAATCCTTTTCGCTTTGGATAAGGTGAATGCTCGATACCAATCCATGAAATCATACCTATTAGCGCCCCGGCTTCATTTGGAAGGAGTACATATCCATTTATTTTCGGGAAAAGTGTAGGGGTGCCGGTGTTCAGGGCGGTATTTTGCGGAGCATTTAAATCCAGAAGTATCTTTATCTCACGCGGAGAAACCGATTCTACTGTTCCAATTGTAAGGTTTCTTAAATCATCATAGGTAATATCAGAAGGGTTCATCTGTCGAGTCTCCTTCTTTTTGGGATATAGAACTATTATCTTTGCCTCTTTTCTCCAGAACGCGCTGTTTCCTCTCTGTGATTCTGTCAATTGCCGCCTTGGGCAAATAATTTTCAACCAATGTCTTTAAATCCGCAAAATGCTCACCAATTAGGAGTGTAAATTGTGAAAGATTGTTGTTTTCTATAAACCTTTGAATTCGACCATTCGCCTTATCCCACGAAATAACAACCAGATGTGTAGACGGTATAGTCAACATATCTGCAAGAATACGGTTTACATGAGAGTCTCCAAACCCATATCCGTAGGTAACTACAACAGAATTTGGACGGCAGACAGCAGTTGAAAAATCACGAAACAATTCAGCATAAGGGAAATAAATCGTTTCGATATCTTTCGCGGAATTGGGATAGATAACAACATGGTCAAAAGGTTCTTCCGGAATACCTGGATGCTTCTCATCTGCACCAAAAGGTAATGGCGCTTTTAATATCTTGTTATCTTCAAACCGCCAATCCAAAGAACCATGAAGCTTTGTATATTTAATCACACCTTCTACGTATCTCGGTTCCCCTCGAATACCTGGCGGATTATAATGATAATCCAATTCCAGTTTATTTGTCCTAAAAACAGGTGTGATTTTACCGGCAAAGCTATCAAGGACAAGTATTCCCGCCATGTCGCAGGCATACTCAATAAAGCGGTCATAATTGGTTGTAATAATATTAAGGCGGTTGCGTGATGCTGTTCTGCTGGCAAAGCTAATTAAAAAAGATTTTAAATAGGTTAAGGCATCCCCTTTTTTTTCGAGGAACTCCTTCTCTGCATTCAGGACTTTCTTTATAAAAGCGATAAGTTTAGCGTCAATATCATCTTTAAGTGTTTTAGCCTTTGCGTCATCACCCTGAATAAGAAGTCCTTTGTAAAGTTCAATAGCAACACGAAGGTCATCTTCGATATTTGCTTCGCCTCGTCCCATTTTTTTTGCCTGTGAATCAGCGCTTTCTTTTATCTGCTTACCGAACTCTATAAACTCTATTCTGTCCATCCCCGGTGCATCAACTTTGGCAAGTGATGTAACTGCAGAGGTTAAGCCAGTTCCAGCTAAGAGAGCAAGGTGTTCGCTTTGAAAAACGGCAGTAAGCCAAGGTTCTATTTTGTCTCTGTATTTCTTTATGTCATCTTCTGAAATATTATCAATGCATTCAGTTTCATTACTGATTTTTAAAATGTGGTTGTTAGACCAGTTTATTTTATTCATATCTTGCCCTCATGTCCTTTTCCATTATGCTCCATTTTTACGAAAATTATAGAATTCTAAATTCCATAGTCAGCATGCCTATTCCCCGAAGGAAAAAGGTGATATACGTATACTATTCTCCGATTCACTTTATCCCGCTGATATCATTTGTATTTGTATTGCACATAAAGCATCAAAGCAAAAGTTTATAATATTAACCCGGCAAAATAATACCCGAGCTTTGTCATGCCGGACTCGATCCGGCATCCAGCGTATTTTCCTGGATTCCGGCTTTCGCCGGAATGACGGCTTTGGGGCATTTGATCCACAGACAATTCTTTTCTTTCATTGCTTTTTCAAATCCCGCAAATATTCCACCAGGGAATGCACCAGAGTGGAAGGATTGTCGGTCCCGGAAGTTTTATGAAATTCTTCAACACGGCGGGCATTGATAATGGCGTTATCCAGTTTATCCTGTATTTTGTTAAAAATATCCTGATCGCCCTTTTGGTATGCAGGAAGATATTTCTCCAATTCTTTGATAACCCTGGAACAGATGGACTTACCGGCAGGGGCATTGAACGGTTTAGTGGTGTATGTAAAATGCAGCAATAACCAAAACTCGAAACAGGGAACCGAAGGAATGGCGAATATTTTACCTCCTTTGCCAAGCCTTGTCCGACGCACTCTATCCAGGGCCGCATCGTATGTTGTATGCCTGTCGCGGTCAAAGACGCAATAGACGCGATCAAATTCCCGTTCCTGTCGAAAAGTCTCAATGGCGAAATTCACAACGCTGAGAGGGTCTGATCCACGACCGCAAATTTTAACATTGGCGTTGTTCAACCGTAATGCTTTTTTTAATTCGGTAAAATAATTTGGTTCGGTCTTTCCCCCCTCACAGACGATGAGTATGACATCATATGGAGCCTTCATCGCCCGCCTGCGGCGCAACGACTCGGCCTTACGTTCCTTTCTCTTGTGAAACAGGTTGTCAGTGCCCATCAAAACCTCAATTCGCCTGGGAACGGTAAAGCGCCATACCTGCCGTATAAATAGCCTTTTTGCAGGGCCTCGCCCTTGCGTGGTTTATAATCCGATAGAGGATAGAGGCGTGTGGCATTTTCCGCATTTTTTTCAACAAACCATACCTGATCCCGCCGCATGAAAGCTTGATCCAGAACCGTGGTATCATGGGTAGTAAAAACCAGCTGGGCGTTGTGCCGATTTGCTTCAGGGCTATGGAGCAAATTTAAAAGAAACCGGACCAGGAGAGGGTGCAGACTTGTATTCAGTTCATCTACAAACAAAACAAAACCGTTCTCCAGGACGTCCAGCCATGGGCCGGCCATGGCAAAAAGCTTGCGGGTGCCGGCAGATTCCTCATCGAAGTCAAGCGCCACACCTTCGCCGGTATCGGAAGATGGATGCATGAAAAACAGCTGTGACAGCTTCTTTCCTTTAAGGTCTCTGGCGATTTCTTCCTTAATACTTTGAGGCAGATCGGAAGGCAGATCGTCCATGGAAAATTCCTTTTTCTCCAGAAAGATATCGGCAATCGACGGATCTGCCGCATTCACAAACTTGAGAATTTTCTTTTTTTTCTCTTCTTTTTCACATTCGTCAGCGCTGAATCCATGACTGATGCTTGTTCCTTGAGCAAGGACAACCAGCTTGTGGTCAAACCAGTTGAAAACCGGCTTAAGCTGTTCGTTGTTCAGTTGAATCGCGGTTGAAAGGAAAAGAGCGTTACTTCGGGTTGCTTTCTGCCAGACCTTGCGGAGACCGGTAAATTTGGGACCAAAATACCAGATATCCTTTTTTGTTTCAGGATCGTAGTTACGTTCAAACCATTTTTGAGCTCTGCCTTCGGGATAGGCGAACAACCATTCCCCGGTTACTCTTTCGGAATTGACGGCAAAACCATACTGGTAACGGATACCGTCCTTGATGAACAGGACTTCAAATTCGGAAGGGTTGCGGCTGCTTTGCCGGTTAAACAGAAACGGTGTTGCGTCAATTTTCTCACCTTCCTGGCTTTCTTTGGCTGATGACACGACAAATTTTTTCATGAAAGCAATGGCATGAATCAGATTGCTCTTACCTGCGGCGTTTGGGCCGTAAACAACGGCGGAGCGGAGAAGGCGCGGAAAATTTGGTACAGGCGAAACAAAAGTGTTCTCTTTCTGCAATTCGGCAGCGGTGTTTGCCGTCAGTGTTAGCGACTGGGTTGGCAGGAAAGACCGGTAATTCGTGACGCTAAATTCAATAAGCATGATAAACCCCTTTAAATTAATTTAACGCCCATTATTGCATAAAAAATGCAAAAAGCAAGGTAAAACTGCATGGTCTCAATCAGTGCCATTCAACTGCAAACGCATTGTTTAAAAATCTGTCCATCACATCCTTCTTTGTCTCGCCATCCTGCCCGGGTCGCAGGTTGAACTTGTTCAGCCTCAAAAAGCGGTAGCCATAGCTTTCAAGCTCTATCTGGCGGCTGATGTCGTAATCGAGGTACTCCTGGGAAAAATTATGTTTGGTCACGATATCCGGGTTTTTGGTGTGGTATTCGACGCCGTCATATTCGAGGATCAGGGTCTGTTCTTTACCGCCTTTTGAAAAGGTCATAAGAAAATCAACCCTGTATTTTGGTATCTGCCTGGCGTATTCGGCCCGGATGTATTCTCCTATCTTGAACTGGGGAATGATTTTGACAAATTCCCTGTGTGTTTTCACGAAATTCGTGCTGATCAGGAGGTTATAGAGATCTTTTTCCGGTGGCGATTCGAAAATTGACGTGTCTTCTATGAAAAAATCATTCTTTTTGTTTTCATCAAGGAGCTTTTCATAATGTTTCAGGGCATCACCGAGACGGGTTTTACTGTATTTGTTGATCGGCATGCTGTGAACAAAGATCATTGTGTCCCTGGCGCGGCTGAACCCCACATTGAGCCGCTGCATCTTTAACTTTCTGGGGTTATCCGCCGTGCCGCCGATGACCGGATAGATACCCCCTAAATCAGCGTTGCCATACTTGCTGTCTTCCACAAGGGAGTAGTACACAATATCGCGTTCTTCGCCCTGGACATCGCCCACAAACCATACGGCCATATCGTGGTTCTTTTTCAGTTCGGGCATATTGAGCTTTTCGTTCAGTGCCTGCTCCATTCTTGCCTGCTGATCCTTGAAAGAGGTAATAATGCCGACACTCCCCTTAAAGCCGTTTTTAATCCGCGACGTTAAATCATCGATAATGGAATCGATCTCATCGAGGTTCACATTGCTGCCCGAATTGCCCCTGGTTTCCACGGGGATAAACTGCAGGACCTCGCCTATCGGTTTGGTGCGGATGCGGTTGACATTGAGATCCAGCATGGCGGGCTTGTAAAAGACCTCATTTGAATAATCGATTATTTCAGGAAAGCTCCGGTAATGTTCACGGAGAGAAGTGGTGTAATTTGCGATGGCCCTGGCAAAACTCAAGGTTGACGTGCGGATGTTGAAGGTTTTGAGCCAAAGGATGGCGCCGGCGTTATCCTGGAGGGGCCGCAATACGGGTTCGGCTTCCTGTTCGTCTTCATCTATCTCTCTGGAAACTTCCCGAATCAGCTCATTCTCCTCCTGATCTG
Source organism: Desulfobacteraceae bacterium (assembly GCA_030612225.1). GTDB lineage: Bacteria > Desulfobacterota > Desulfobacteria > Desulfobacterales > JAUWMJ01 > JAUWMJ01. The sequence goes on along the minus strand of JAUWOH010000185.1, from coordinate 383 downwards.
TTGCCGATACGTTGTAATCATACTGATAGGCATCGATGATATCCCTGAAATAAGCGGATGAATATTTTGAGTTCACGTTGATTGCGCCGACAGCGCCATACTGGTATTCATCGCCAAAGACAACAACCTGCTTTGCCCGCAGTACAAGGGAGATTGACTCGGCAATAGAGACCTGAGACGCCTCATCGATCACAAGAAGATCGATCAGATCTTCGTCCATGGGAAAGTGCTTCGATATCATGTCGGGTTCGGCAATAATTCCCGATATGTTTTCCAGGAGTACACGGGCCTGCGTGCTTGTCAGTCTTTTTCCGCCGTTAAAAGAGACCTTGATCTTGGCGATATCTCCCAGGAAATTGTTGAGGTTCTTCAATCGAAGATCG
>JAUWOH010000344.1 GCA_030612225.1 Desulfobacteraceae bacterium | reverse complement strand
ATCCTGCAGGTAAAGCTTCTGCGGTTTTTGCAGGACGGCATCATTGAAAAGGTGGGCGGAGAAAAAACAATATCAGTCAATGTCCGTGTAATCAGCTCAACCAACAAGGATCTCAAAAAAGAAGTACGGAAAAACAGGTTTCGTGAAGATCTTTTTTACCGGCTTAATGTGATTCCTATACAGATTCCTCCACTTCGTGAAAGGAAAACCGATATTCCCATTCTTATAGATTTTTTCCTGGATCATGCTGAAAATGAAGGTCAAAAAAAAAAGAAGTTCTCGAAAGAAGCGCTCTCTATCATAATAGACTATGGCTGGCCTGGAAATGTTCGTGAACTTCAAAACGCCGTCTTATTCTCCACTGTAAAATGTCATGGCAGTATTATTAAACCGGATGATCTTCCTCTGGAACTTAAAACTTCTAACAACAGCATTCAAAAACGCGGCCCGTCCGGGAAGCTGAATATTGATGCAGTGAATAAGGCCCTTATCAAAACAGGAGGGAATAAAGCAAAAACGGCCAGACTTCTTGGGGTCGGACGGGCAACGCTGTATAGATTTTTTAAAGATCACCCGGAAACAATCGAAAATGATTAAAGGTCCAGCTTCAGATTTCCGGCTTATTGGAACTTAGGGTTCGCGCAAAAATAAGTTTACATTTTAGGCGCATGGATTTAGGTCAGGTTTGTTCGATCTGATGCTTCAGGTAAGCGAAGACTCCGAAACCACAGGAATAGCGAGCTATTTCGAGGATTTTGGAGTTGAGGATCGGGCAAAGATGGCCTGAATCCGGGATGTATAAAATGTGAAGTTATTTTTGCGCGAGCCCTAGGGCCTATTAAAAAATAACCATCACATTTACTTCTTAACAGGCCCTTAGGATTAGCTTAAAAACAAATATACATTTTCAGGTGTCGATGTTCCTGCATGGCAATACGCAAGGAGGGCGAATGGCCGGCTATTCAACCGGCAAATAACGCAGCCATGCAGGAGGTATCGGCTCATCAAAATGTTAAGTTGTTTTCGGAGTCTACGTTTACCTGCGCGAGCCTTATGCTGCGTCAAGATCTCGACGGTCCAGCATATCCATAAGAACACGATCTCTGGCCTTGTCAATACCCAATGCTTTTCTCTTTTTATCAATATGGGCAATCATCTTTTGGGCCATGAGATGTGGATCCGGTGTATAATCCCACTTGCCGAGTCCCTGTTCTTCAAGTCCTTCAAAGAGCAGTTTATGAAATTTTGTTCCTTCAACAATGGGGAAAGTAACCCCAAAAACAGTATATACGCCGGAGGCAACAAAATATTGTCCAATACTAATTGCCTTCTCACTCATCCATTCAGGCGCAGCACCGGCAACCGGGAGATCTGCCAAACTGTCACCCAGGCCGCCCTGCTTGACCATTGCTGAAGCTGCAATGAGAATCCGGCTGTTGTCCACACATGAGCCCAGTCCCAGCACCGGCGGCATTCCGACTGTCTCACAAACTTCGTGTAATCCCGGCCCGGCAAGACAAGCAGCTTCAGGGACCATAAATCCTGCTTTGGCTATGGAAATTTGCGCACAGCCTGTAAGAAGGACAAGAACATCGTTTTTAATAAGCTCCTTAACCAGCTCCACATGTACCCAGTCATGTTTAACCCTTGGTGTGGTACAACCCACAACTCCGGCAACACCACGTATCCTTCCATTGATAATGTTTTCATTAAGTGCTGCATAGGAACCCCTGAAAGATCCTCCAAGCATGTAATTGATGGACTCATGCGAAAAACCATGGATTCCGATGTTGGTTATTTTCGGTATTTCAACTGCAACATTTCTGTTCTTAAAACGGGTAATGGCTTTTATAACAACTTCATCCGTACATGCCATGGGGTCATGGTCATTAAATTCGATGTGCAAGGCTCCTTCAATACGAGCTCTCCGGTTTGTTGTAATAAAAGGTGTATTGTAGCACTCAGCGACCGTTGCAAGCCCCTGCTTGATGCACTGGATATCAACACACATGGCATCAACGGCACCGGTAACTAAGACTGCCTCTGTTGACATAAAGTTTCCTGCGTGGGGAATTCCGTGGCGAGACATCATTTCCGCGCCGGAACAGCACATGCCAACTAGATTGATTCCTGTGGCACCGGCATCTTTAGCCGCCTGAATTAAGGACGGAGAGTTTACCGATACAACCATAGATTCAAACATATTAGGCTCATGGCCATGGACAATAATATTAACCTGATCTTCCTTGAGTACGCCCATGTTTACATCCACGGCAACCGGTGTTGGAGTACCGAAAAGAATATCGGATATTTCCGTAGAGACCATGGATCCGCCCCAGCCATCAGCTATGGCTGTACGGGTAGCCTGCCTGGTAATATTTTCATAATGCTGATCTACACCCATGGCAGTCCTGTGCATTATTTCCATAATTTCCAGCATTGCTCCCCGTGGAACAACACCGAGTTTGCGCCATGTCTCAAGTGTCTTTGCCGGGACCCTTTTCATAAACGGAATTTCCCCTTCGATCTGGGTGTAGGTCGCCTCCAGTTGCTCGTACAGGTCTTTTGCAACCTCCTCAGTTGTGCGACCTTCAACCTCTATTCCAATGGAAAGGGCAACTTCTTCCAGTTTTTGAACATCTTTGATCTTGTAATCTTTAATATTGCCTCTAACAACTTCACGAAAGACTTCGAGCATGGCCATACCGTGATCCGTATGTGCGGCCGTTCCGGCAGCTACCATCCGTGCAAAATTTCTTGCCATAATTGTATCTATGGTTGCACCGCATACGCCAACCTTACCGTATGGGTCCCTGGCATTTAGCCTGCATGGTCCCATTGAGCAATGTTTGCAGCAGGCGGAATCTGAACCTATGGGGCAGGGTTTCATGCTTGCTGCACGATTAAAGGTTGTTTCTACGTCGTCTTTTTTGGCCTTTTCAAGCATTTGCAAGGTTGTTTCGCATATGGTAAAATCTTTTAAATCTTTTTCCTTTTTTTTCTTTGGAATAAGTTTCTCTTTTTCCATTGTTTCTCCCTTCCTGGAAAGATTAATTAATAAAGAGTCAATTCCTGGCGATAATAATAATCTATAATTTATTATCTGATTGACTTTAAAGGTAATATTATTTTACACGTCTAAAATTAGAAAATAAGAAACACTAAGAAAAGGGATGTAATACTAATAGTAATAATTACTATTAATAATAATTAAAACTATTCCTGTCAAGAAAAGAAATTTAAATTATTGCAGGATATTATTTTTTCAATGCATATAGAATTTGGCATACAACTTGCTCAATAAAAGGCCAGACAAAGATCCAGTTTCAAAAGATAATAAAAACCTATGAAAGGAATGGTATTATGTCAGAAAAGAATGTAAAAATTTATGCCTTAAGCACATGCAGTCATTGCAAATCGACAAAAAAACTTCTATCTGAATGTACAGTGGAATATGATTTTGTTGACGTTGACCTGCTTGAAGGAGAGGAAAGAAAAGCAATACTGGAAGATGTCAAAAGATTTAATCCAAAATGCTCTTTTCCGACCATAATTATCGGTGAAAAAGTTATTGTGGGGTATAGGGAAGAAGAAATCAAGGAGGCGCTGGGACTTTAATGGATGCGGAACAACTATATGAAATGCTTAAAAAAGCTCAGGAACCAAAAGGCTATTATTTTAACACTGATAAGGAAAGGGTTTTTGATTTATTAAAAGCCCTTATTACCAATAAAAACCGGTATGGCTATATGGTCTGCCCGTGCAGACTTGCATCGGGAGATAAAGAAATTGATAAGGATATTATCTGCCCATGTGTCTATCGGAAACCTGATGTAGAGGAATACGGAAGCTGCTACTGCAATCTTTATGTCACAACGGAATGGAATGATAAAAAAATTCCTCACAGTTATGTTCCGGAAAGGCGTCCTGCTGAAAAGATGGG
>JAUWOH010000462.1 GCA_030612225.1 Desulfobacteraceae bacterium | reverse complement strand
AATGATCAATTTTGATAAGTTGATCCCGAAATTGCTAAATGATAGAGGATTAAACAGGCTGCTCTATTTTAGGGAAGGTAAGTCCATATCTTCATAATTCGCTGATAGATTACATGAAAACTTTTATGGCTCTGTTATTCCGTGTCATAAATCTGCCGATATTCCACTTTCTATCAAAGCGACGCAACTCGCCTCAAAGGTTGACACCATTATCATTATGTCAGGAGATTCGGATTATGTGGATTTGGTTATACATCTGAAAAGTGAAGGTGTAAGGGTAGAAATTGCTGCAATAAAAAAAACAACTGCCAGGATATTAATTGATGAAGCAGACTATTTTCATGAAATAACCAAAGAAGATTGGTTTGTATATAAAGCACCAAAGAAGGCTTCGGGGACATAAATTAGGGAAACATCCCATTTTTAAGAAGGATGGTCGAAGTATGAAAAAGATAATTCTCGGGATAGTTGGAATTCCGGCAATTCTAATCATAATTTTCCTTCTCCAATCAGCCCCCATTGACCCGACGGGATACACCCCTCCTAAATCGCAAGAGTTAGCGGGTGTGCTGGCACCAAACAACCTTTTGCAGAAGGCCGAACTTTTGGCCTTTGGGAAGATTAATGGTCCGGAAGAAGTGGCGGTTGACAGTCAGGGCCGCGTCTATGGAGGAACACAGGATGGAAAGATCATGTGTCTTCTGCCGTATGGCAAGCTGGATACTTTTGTCGAAACCAAAGGTCGCCCCTTGGGCATCCAATTTGATAAGAATAAAAATCTGATTGTCTGCGATTCTTATAAGGGCCTGCTCTCCATTGATCCCCAAGGGAAGATTAAAGTTCTGGCTACCTCAGCTAATGGAGTTCCCTTCAAGTTCACCGATGCTTTGGATATTTCCAGCGATGGTACTATCTATTTTACGGATGCAAGCTCCAAGTATGGGCAAAATGAGTATCTCTATGACCTTTTAGAATCAAAACCGCACGGCCGATTCCTGAGCTACGATCCAGCCACTGACCAGATTAAGGTTCTATTGAAGAACCTTTACTTTGCCAACGGCGTGGCCCTATCTCAGCAGGAAGACTTCGTTTTGATTAATGAGACTTACCGTTACAGGATCGTCCAGTACTGGTTGAAGGGCCCCAAGGCTGGAACACGCGAAATCTTTATTGATAATCTGCCGGGATTTCCTGATAACATTTCAAGCAACCATAAGGGAACATTTTGGTTGGCTCTTTTTACGGTTCGAAATCAAACCGTCGACAAACTCCACCCCTCTCCCTTTCTAAAAGCACAAATGTCGAAACTGCCCAAAGCTTTATGGCCAAAACCAAAGCCTTATGGCCTGGTCTTAGCTCTGGATGAACGAGGTAAAATTACTCAAAGCTTACATGACCCAACAGGAAAACACCTGAAAGAGATCACTTCCGCTCGGGAATATGGCGGTTACCTCTATCTTGGCAGTTTACATAACGATCGTATCGGAAAATATAAATTGCCTTAACGCTTTGTTAAAATAGGAACTTTGAGGCTACTCCAACAGGAATAGGTGTCCTGGTGAAATCTATTTTTCCGTCACCCCTTAAATTTCACGGGATAAATCTTCATTCTTGAGCCCTTAACCCTCTTCTCCAACTAAATTGGAGAAGAACCAATAAAAAAAATTAGTTTTACAAACTGAAAGAGACTTCCAATGAGTAACGAACCGGAAAAAATTATTTATACAATGATGAGAGTCAGCAAGGCATACCAGAACAAACCTGTGCTAAAAGACATATCTCTTTCCTATTTTCTTGGTGCCAAAATTGGCGTCTTAGGATTAAATGCCTCAGGGAAAAGTTCTCTTTTACGTATTATGGCGGGTGTTGATCAGGAATATGGCGGAAAAGCCGTACTTTCCCCGGGATACACTTTAGGGTTTCTTGAGCAGGAACCTTTGCTTGATTCAGATAAAACCGTAAAAGCTGTAGTTGAAGAAGGCCTGCTGGAGGTTGTAGACCTTGTTGAGGAATACAATAAAATCAGCGAAAAATTTGCTGAGCCCATGTCTGACGATGAAATGAATCAACTTATTGACCGCCAGGGTGAATTGCAGGAAAAAATCGATCATCTTGATGCATGGGATATTGACGCGCGTTTAGAGATGGCAATGGATGCCCTGCGCTGCCCTCCTGGAGATACTCCAATTAATGTTATTTCCGGTGGTGAAAAAAGACGTGTGGCACTATGCAGACTTTTATTGCAGAAGCCGGATATCCTGCTATTGGATGAACCGACAAATCATCTGGATGCCGAAACTGTCGCCTGGCTCGAACATCATCTTCAGCAGTATAAAGGTACGGTGATTGCCGTCACGCATGATCGTTATTTTTTGGATAACGTAGCGGGTTGGATTTTAGAGCTCGATCGAGGACACGGCATCCCGTGGAAAGGCAACTATTCTTCATGGCTTGAACAGAAACAATTACA
>JAUWOH010000212.1 GCA_030612225.1 Desulfobacteraceae bacterium | reverse complement strand
TTATGCCTATGCTCGGCAATCTTGTATGCCTTAAATGATTCATTCACTTCGCAAAAATGTGTTGTAAGCAAAAGCGATCTGCCTGCACCGCTGACTCCTGATTTTGAATCTGCAACAATAGTATGAATATCTATAAGCTTGTTTTTTACCAGCGGTATAAGCGGCAACAAAACACTTGTAGGGTAACATCCGGGATTACCAATTAAAGAAGTTTTTTTTATCTTTTCATGATAGATTTCGCAAAGCCCGTAAACAGAACGTTTAAGGAGGTCTGTGGCGGTATGTGGTTGATAACAAGCCTCATACTTAGCAGCATCACGGAACCTGAAATCGGCAGAAAGGTCTATCACTTTTTTACCCTGTTTAATAAGCCCGGGTACAAGTTCCATGGGAAGTTTGTGCGGAAGAGCCATGAATATGACATCCGCCTTTTCGCAGATATGATCTGCTGCAAATTCTTCACATGCCAGATTAACACTACCTGCCATTGACGGATAAATACTGTCAAACCTCTGTCCTGAATATTGCCGGGAGGTTATAATTGTGAGCTCTACATCCGGATGCCCTGACAGAATCCTGACCAGCTCAGCACCTGCATATCCTGTGGCACCAACCACACCAACTCTGATCATAAAGTTTCGAGACCTTTGCAAAACGGCACTTTATGCCCGATTTCTGCGTCCCCGATGAGCGGGATCTACGCTTCGCTTCGACAGGCTCAAATTTCAATCCTCGAAATATTCTATATATTCCTCCGGTTGAAATTTTCGCCTTCCTTGAACTCGAACATAAATCACCATTTTGCAAAGGTCTCGCCTCTCTTCTATTAATAGATTACAAGATATAAAAAATCAGTGAAAATCGAATCCATCAAAAAATATTTTAAGAAAGGATTTCATAACAAAGATAATATATAATTTCAAGTTGATTCATGAAGGCTGGATTTGACAAATTGATAAAATTAACATATTCCACCGAAAGCTCATGCAAATATTGATGACTTCGTTAAAAGTCGAATTTACCACAGAGCTCACGGAGATCACAGAGATAATCAATTAATAAAACATGCTATTCTCTGTGTCCTCCGTGAGCTCTGTGGTGAAAAATCACTTTTTACGAATTCATCAATCTTGACAGTATAGATTTTATGATTAAATTTTTCCGAAGAAATCATAAAAAGAGAAACTTGTATGCCGATATATGAATATGAACATATAAAAAAATCCTGCAAAAGGGGTAAGGTTTTTGAAATAAAACAATCGATTAATGACAAACCGTTAAGAAAATGCCCTGAATGCAACGGACCGATACACAAAATCATGTCTCTGGGAAATATCAGCACACCAAAAAGCAACACTGAACTGCGTGATCTTGGTTTTACCAAGCTGGTAAAACGAGACGACGGCATTTATGAGAACGTTACCGCCCGCAATGGAGACAGCCGCTACATGCTTCGCGACAAGCCCGAAACAATCCCGAATCTTAAAAAGACTATAACAGATTGAAAGTTTGCAAAGGAGAAAGAGATGATCCATGTTGAAAGCCTGACAAAATATTATAACGATCTCTGCGCTGTGGATCAGATCAGCTTTGATATCTCAAAGGGTGAAATCATGGGGCTGCTTGGCCCTAATGGTGCAGGAAAAACTACAACTTTGCAGATACTTACAGGCTTTTTGCGACCTACTTCAGGAAGCATAAGAGTCAAAGATTACAGCATTGATGAAGATTCTCTTCAAATCAAGAAACTTCTTGGTTATCTTCCTGAGTCCGCACCCCTTTATCATGACATGCTGGTCTATGATTATCTTAATTACGTTGCGAATATTCGGCGAATAGACAGTTCCAAAAAAATATCACGGATTCGCCATTTAGCCGACCTTTGCAGCATCAGGGAAGTTATGCACAAGACCATCAATGAACTTTCAAAAGGCTTTAAACAACGTGTGGGTCTAGCCCATGCCATGATGGATGATCCGGAAATACTGGTTTTAGATGAACCAACTTCTGGCCTTGATCCCAATCAAATTATAGAAATTCGCGACATCATTAAACAGATCGGAAAAGAAAAGACAGTCATTTTGTCAACACACATTCTAAGTGAAGCCGAAGCTACCTGTGACCGCATTGTTATCATCAACAAGGGAAAAATCGTAGCGAACGACAGCACCCAGGCTTTAAAACAATCGGCCAGTGGAAATAATCTCATAAGCATTTCCCTGCAAAATGCCAAGCTTGAATCCGTCAAACAACAGCTTACTTCCATTAGCGGAATTTCAGATATATTACAGGTCAGCGATGATAATGGCATTTTAAACCTTGAACTGACCTGCATGTCTGCTGCCGACATCAGAGGCGACATATATAAAAAAGTCAGACAAACTGACTGGATACTTTTAGAGATGCATCAGGAAACCCAGACCCTGGAAAATATTTTCCGGGAACTCACAAGGGAGAATTAATATGCGGCAGGCCTTTTTTATTTTCAAAAGAGAATTTCGCACCTACTTTGTATCACCAATTGCATATATCGTTATATCATTTTTTCTTCTTGTTACGGGATGGTTCTTTTTTACAACATTCTTTCTTTATAACCAGGCGAACCTTCGTAATTTCTTTTCACTTCTTCCAATTATCTTTTCATTTGTAGTTCCGGCAATTACCATGCGGCTTTTTTCCGAAGAGTTCAATGTCGGATCATATGAAACTTTGCTCACCATGCCTGTAACATTTCTTGATGTGGTATTAGGGAAATTTATGGCCTCTGTGGCCTTCATTGCTGCCATGTTGGTACCGACTCTTGCCTATCCTCTCACTGTTGGATTCCTTGGACAGCTGGACTGGGGCCCGGTTGTAGGCGGTTACATAGGAGCAATCCTGCTTGGCGCTGCTTTCTCTGCAATAGGTCTTCTTTCTTCGTCCATGACCAGAAACCAGATTATTGCTTTTATTACAGGGATGGCTATCTGTTTTTGCCTTGTCATGATTGATAAAATGCTTTTTTTCCTCCCCCGATTTTCACTGGTGTTTTTTCAATATCTTGGAGCAGATCATCATTTTCAAAATATTTCAAAGGGTATTATCGATTCAAGGGATATTCTCTATTTTCTGAGTATAAGCTTTATCGGCCTTTACGGCACACACCTTGTTTTACAGGAAAAAAATTAAGGAGCATATAAATAATGGTTGTGAATAAAAGATCGAAAAATTTTCTTAAATTTTTCATCTATCTTATTGTCATTGTTCTTATAAACTTAGCCGGGACCACTCTCTTTTTCAGGCTCGATCTCACGGAAAACGGAACCTATTCCATCTCCAAAGCCAGCCGGCAGGTGGTTTCCACTCTCTCGGAACCGCTCACAATCAAGGTTTTTTTCACAAAAAACCTCCCTGCGCCCAACAATAATACTGAACAGTATTTACACGACCTTCTTGAAGAATACTCCATATTTGCAAATCAGTATTTCAACTACACTTTTTATGATGTAAGCCCCGATGAAGGAGATATCAAACAGGAAACAAAGGAAAATCGGGAATTGGCAGAAAACTATGGAATCCGTCCCGTTCAGATTCAGCTTGTAGAAAAAGATGAAATTAAGTTTCAGAAAGCATATATGGGTCTTGTGCTGATACACGGCGATATTATTGAAAAAATCCCTACCATAACGTCCATCGATGGTCTGGAATATAAATTGACTACTGCAATTAAAAAATTAAACAATAAAATCAGCGCCCTGCTTGGTCTATCTGAAAAAATAAAGATTAAATTGTTTCTTTCTTCTTCCTTAAAGATCGTTGCTCCGTATATGCAACTAAACAATCTTTCCGGACTTTCAAAAACAATAGAAGAGATTGTTCAAAACCTTAACGAAAAGAGCTATGGGAAGTTGGAGTTTCAATATCTTGATCCTACAAAAGATCCGGATCTTGAGAAAATTATAAATAAATATAATATCATGAACTTAAAATGGCCTGATTTTGCAAACGGAAATATCAAGGCAGGCAACGGCGCCATCGGCCTTCTGATGGTCTACAAAGACAAAGCTGTGACAATTCCGCTTCTTCATATTCTCAGACTGCCGATTATAGGAACCCATTATGAAATGGCTGACATGAATGAAATGGAAGAAATAATCAGCATTAATATCGAATCGCTCATCGATATTAACGAAGACATAGGTTATCTTGCAGATCACGGAACACTTACTATCCAAGGCGTTTCACCTAATGATCCTGCAAGACAGCGGGGCCAAAACAACCTTAACAGTTTCAAGATGCTTACTGAACAAAACTACTCTATAAAACCTGTCAACCTTAAGGAAAAAAATATCCCTGAGAGCCTTGGCACTTTAATTATCGCCAGGCCAACTGAAGCTTTTACCGAATACGAACTCTTTCAAATCGACCAGTTTTTAATGCGCGGGAAAAATCTTGCTTTGTTCTTTGATTCCTTCAAAGAAGTTCCTGGCGGTCAGCAGGGCATGGCTTTCGGCCAAGGACCTATGTATCTTCCCATCAATACCGGTCTGGAAAAACTTCTTAAGCACTACGGAATCAGCGTTAAAAAATCCTATGTCATGGATGAAAATTGCTACAAGCAGGAACAGCCACAACAACTCGGCGGTGGCCAAAGGCTCATCTATTTTGCACCCCTTATTAAAAATAAATTTATAAATAAAGACGTCAACTTCATGAAAAACATAAAGCGGCTGATTGCCATAAAAATATCTCCTCTTGAAATCGACAAGGAACTAATAGAAAAAAACGGTCTTTCGGCACACAGACTGTTTGCTTCATCTGAAAAGTCATGGGAAATGAGTGGACAGATTAATTTAAATCCAATGTTCATTTCTCCTCCACCGGCAGATGAAAAGAAAAGTCTGCCTCTGGCATATATTCTTGAAGGCCAATTCCCCAGCTATTTTGCAGGCAAACCTATGCCTGAAAAAAAAGCGCCTGAAAAAAACAACGAAAATAACTCAAACCAAAAAGATAATAAAACCGGCATCGATTCTCCCAAAATAGAGAGTGAAGGTGAATTTATTTCCAAGGGCAAGCAGGCAAAGATTTTTATCATCTCATCTTCCGATATGCTAACCGATAATGTGCTGGATCAAGAAGGGAGAAGTTCCAACGCTGTTTTTGTTATGAATGTATTAGACTATTTAAACAATCGGGAAGAAATCGCTGTTATGCGCAGCAAAGAGCAGCGTTTTAACCCGTTGCAGGAATCAGAGGCAGGAACTAAAACTTTTATAAAATCATTTAATATTGCCGGTCTGCCAATACTTGTCGTCATCTTTGGGCTTTTTGTATTGTTTAGACGGCATTCCCGAAAAAAACGTATCCTGATGATGTTTCAAAAGTAAAGAATCTATGCCCGTCGAAGATCGCGTTATGCGGGGAAGGACGTTGCATTGATTTATCTCTCGAAGGGTCTGTCGGATACACCAGGCTTAAAGTGACTAAAGTGACTAAAGTGTCTAAAGTTAAGGAATTCTGTCTATTTAATTTTTATAATAAAGATGGCTTGCCAGAGCGTAGCCAAAGGCGAAGACTGGAGCAAAGCGACACCACAACTTTAGGCACTTTAGTCACTTTAGCTCACTTTAGTCACTCTTATTTACTCAGACAAAGCCAATTATCTCTAACTACGCACAAAGGACGTGGTTATAAAAATCGAATAAGGAAATATTTCTATGAAGATTAAAAAGGAATATATCATACTTGTTGTCATCATTGCTGCCCTGCTACTTTATCTGAGCCAGCGCAGTACTGACAGGACTCTTTACCAATTACCGGATGTGCCGGAAATCTCAAATTCAGATATTACGAAAATAGACATTATTAAAAACAGCACACCCATTGTCCTTAGCAAAGAAACTGACAGATGGACAATCGGACCTAAAAAATATCCGGCAGATACATTGAAAGTCAAAAACATGCTCGAT
>JAUWOH010000360.1 GCA_030612225.1 Desulfobacteraceae bacterium | reverse complement strand
TGCATACATGTATCATCTTCGAAATTTAAAGTTGATATTTTAAAAACATTCTCATTATATAATATGATTTCTAGTTTTACACCTTGTTTGAAAGGACAAATGTTAACATCTAATATCTTCTTGCCTTTAAAATTATGCTTCACACTTAAATCATGCCAGGGATAATCCTCTTGGTCTTCTAAATCATCTTCAGGTATTGGTGAAAATATGTCCCAAAAACAGATTCCCGCATCAAGAAAAAACGATTCCATTTGGTCGATTAATCAGGATTCAAGTGGTTCAGGCTTCACCTCTTGTTATGGCATCTTGTCAAGGTGTAGCTTGAAAAGCGTAGAAACCCGGATATTGCTATCTGGAAATCTGGGTTATATTGAGACTGGTAAATCATAACAAGTTGGGATAGGAGAGGTTGATCCGCCTGAGGCGGAAAAGCACTTATCAAATCGCTGGAAAAAAAGCACTCGACCCCTTACCCTTTTCATCAGCTAATCTGGAGGAGAACCATATATTCCAATATTGGAAGCATGGGAAAAAATTGATTATAAAAAGGTTGTACAAAGAATTAGACAAGTCATCATCTTGATGAACTCGTAAAAAGTCGAATTCATCAGGTTTTAATCCCGCCTGTGGCGGGATTAAGTATTATGTTTTAGGTTAATGCTATTGTTTGTTTTTTCACCTACTTAAAACGTTTCGTAAAAAATATTTTTTGACTTTTTACGAAGCAGTCAATGTTTGACCGTTGCTCCTATATATACGATAGGTTTTTTATCTAAGCATTGCCAGTTTCAGGCTGATCACCAGCCGGTTGAAGGATTTGGTAAGAATGCCGATTTCATCTTTTCGGTCTTCATTTAAAACATCCAAGTCCATTTTTCCCTGACTGATCAGGTTGGCCATTGTTGTGAGTTCCTTAATGGGCTTGGTGAGATTATTACCGATGACAAATCCGATTACAACAGCTATCACGAGAACGAGAACAGTAATTCCCAAGATAAGATACTGAATGGAAACAGCGGGCCTGACTACCTCTTTTTTTGATGCCACAATGCCCATGCTGGCCCCAATGGATTTCAAGGGTGCGAAAGCAATATACTTATCTTCCTTTTCGGCACTGTAACTCTTTACACCTCTGCGTCCCCCGGTCATTTCCCGAATGATGCTGTTGAATGTGGGATTATTTGTCTTGAGCAGATTGTCGGTTTTATATGTTTCATCCCACCGGGTGTCCTTTTCAGTCATACCAGGCCGGACAAGCACGTCGCCCTTTTTACCAACTAGAAAAGCGTAACTGTTGTAACCTATATCAAGCGTCAGGATATCTTTCTGGATCGTGGCCAGGAGAACGTCGAATCCCATCACACCTATAATGGTTTTGTCAGGCCTGAACAGCGGTACCGCACAGGTTACAACCAGCTTTTTAGTGTTTGCGTCCACATAAGGTTGTGTCCATATTAATTTCCCGGCTTCTTTTGCACCGGTGTACCAGGGCCTGCCAGTTGGGTCATAACCATCAATATCCTTAATAACACCAACTATTTTCTCATCGCTGAAGCTCGTTATCTTTGTGTCTGTGGCTATATAGCCAAGTTCAATATAGGGATTGCTGGACACCAGGCCTTCAAGTACTGCGCTGATACGCTGGAGAATCAGAATTTCACCATAGTGCTTTTTAAACAGTTCTGGCGATCCGTATCCAGTTCCTGTCCACGGCAAAAGCAGGGCGAACTTCAAATCCGTACTGATATCGGTTCTTGTAAATGTTTGCGATGCGTATTTCGCCACGCCTACGATTTCGTCCTGTATTCTTTCGAATACATTGTTATATTCCGTGGCCTTTTGTGATGTGACTATGTTCAGGTGGGTCTCTGCCTGTTCTGACAGAGCTTTGCTTCCCTCAGAGCTTGCAATGTATCCAATAATGGAAAGTGAGACGAAAACCAGAAGCACAATTACAAGCGTAATCTTGGTTTTAATCGAAAAGCCGCTGATCTGGAGTTTTCCGGCCGCCTGGACGAGGGCTGATTTCGGTCTGACGACTGCAGGTTTCGGTGGGCTGGAGGATGGAGGAACGGCAGTTTCCCGCGGTTTTATTACCGTAATAAGATTGCCGCAGGCATTACATTTGAACCGCGCACTTTGTCCCTTAATTTTGGATGGATCAATTTTATACCGTTTCCCACATTCTTCACAAATTGTTATCATGGCTGTTACTCCTGTCTCTTTGTTGTTCTATCGAAGCAGTTAAACGAGAAACCTCGACAAATAGATATAAGCGTTATTTCAACAAAATTAACCGGATTATGTTTCAACACGCCGTTTTATTTACCGTTATTGTCCCCTAATTAACAAAAGAAAATCATGCACCGATGCTTTCAAGGTTTTTTAACATCACCTTCACGAAATCCCTTTTTTTGTCTTCGACAAATAGTTTTGAAGATATTTTCTCAAGTAATTCTGTTAATCGGTTTATCGGAAAAAGATCAATGGTCTCACCAAGTTCATTAACCACATCGCTAATCACGACTCTCGCCATGGGTCCTATGGCATCCGCGAGTTCAGATTCCATGAAATCGAAAAAATCTTTTTTTACGGTGGGAACACTCTTTTTACCCTTGAGAATAAGGTTTAGCTTAAAGAGTTTGCTCAGAACATTTTTAAGCTCAATCATGCTAAGTCCCAGTTCACTTGCAACCGTGGCTGCATCCTTAATGCCGTCAATTTTGGCGAAAACTTTCAGCATGTGAGCATCCATGGAAATTTGCTCTATATCCCGATTAATGTTTCTTTTGAAAATCAGTTTTGAAATTTTTTTAGATAGTAAATCCATATACGAAAGGTAGGCTTTTCTTTCAGGTTTTAAGCAAAAAACAACTAAAGCAATTTTAGCAATTTTGTAACTATAATACATAATTAACATATAATCAAATCATTTAACACATTTTACGTAATTTCTCAATAAGCTCGGATAAGCATAGACAACGAGTTTATTTTTGATCCTTGGCTAAGTCGTGATGGTTTCGTAAAAAGTCCAATTGGAACTCAACAATCAAGGTTTAGGCATTTCGTCTGAAGCTAAAAATATCTTAAAATCAAGAAGAGCTGATAGCGGCCCTGACTCGATTCTTGACACAAATTTAACATTGATTATCGATCATAAACCTAATATAAATACCTATTGATTCTGAGAGACCTTTGCAGATAAGCGCAGACTTCGAAACACCACTTTTTGAAGGCCTCAGTGTCTGAAATAACAAAGGAGATTGTCGATATGAAAAAATTCGTTTTGGTTCTTATGGGAATTGGAATCATCAGCATTATCGGTTGCGGTTCATCGGGCAACCCGGAAGCAGAAGAAGCAGCGCTAAGATCGGCAAAAGCCTGGCTGGCACTGGTGGATAGCGAAAGATATGAGGAAAGCTGGCAGGAAGCAGCCGAGTTTTTCAAAGGTGCTGTGTCTAAAGAACAATGGAAGCAATCAATGCAATCGGTAAGAAAGACTTTTGGAAAAAACATCTCAAGAAAACTCCAATCAAAGCTCTATCTTACTTCCCTGCCGGGAGCCCCGGACGGAGAATATGTTGTAATCAAATTCGATTCCTCCTTCGAAAATAAGAAATATGCCCTCGAAACCGTCACTCCCATGTTGGAAAAAGATGGGAAGTGGAGAATCTCAGGCTATTTAATGAAATAGAAACTGTTTTCCCCCTGTATCGCG
>JAUWOH010000215.1 GCA_030612225.1 Desulfobacteraceae bacterium | reverse complement strand
AAAAAGGCTTTTGGATTGCATCAATGCCGAAAAGAAAGCTCTAAAGGGACTTAAAAAAGCAAGTGACAGCTTAATCAACACGTCCGGATATAATGTTCACGAGCTCAAGTCCATTATTTTACTCATAGCGCAAAAAGCCATAAACCAGGCACCCATGCGGATAAACATACTTTCGTTCGGCTTCAAGTATGGTACCCCCTTAGACGCCAATCTGATTGTTGATGTCCGTTTTCTTTCAAATCCATATTTTATTCCTGAACTTAAAGAACTGGATGGAGAAACACAGGAAGTAAAAAATTATGTAATTAATAATAATGAAACCCGACTATTTTTAAAAAAATATGTTGATTTTCTTGACTATTTAATCCCTTTGTATGAAAAAGAGCAAAAAGCTTATCTGACAATTGCAGTTGGCTGCACCGGTGGCCGTCACCGTTCTGTGGCCATTGCACGATATATATTTGATCACATCAGCAAAGCCCGAAAGCAGATTGAGGTCAAACACAGAGATATCGACAAATAACCGCAAACCCAAAAGATAGCCCTACCAGGTTATCAAAGGCAGACTTTTTATGATAGGTATAGTCATAGTCACACACAGCCAGCTTGGAGCTGCATTCATTGAAGCTTCTGAATTTATTATAGGCAACAAGCCCGAAGCTACCATTTCCGTCTCAATAGACTTGAATGAAAATGTAGACAAATTACGGGAAAAAATCGCCGCAGGAATAAAAAAGGTTAACAGGGAAAAAGGCGTGCTGATTTTAACGGATATGTTTGGAGGTACTCCTTCAAATTTAAGCTATTCCTTTCTTGAAGAAGGGCGCATTGAAGTAATATCCGGCGTAAACCTTCCTATCCTTATAAAGGCAGTAAATACTCGCGAGAAAATGGAACTGGGCGAGCTTGCCGCAACCCTGGAATCTTTCGGCAAAAAAAGTATATCACTTGCAAGCGGTATTTTAAAAGGAAATAAACGAAGCTGAGTGCTGGATACTGGATGTTCGATGCTTGATGTCCTATGCTTAACATTCGATACTCGTTTTTAACCGGAAACCGTTATCCAATAACGAATATCCAGTATCGAGCATACAGCATCATATACACAAGGACTTCATAAGGTATAATAAAAATATTTTGCCGTAAAATAAGCAAAATTTACTTTTAAAAACACGTTGTTTATTTTAAAAATCTAAAAGGAGAAAGTATTATGAGCGTAAAAATTGGTATCAACGGTTTTGGAAGGATAGGACGTGTTGTATTAAGAGCTGCACTCAATCACCCTGATGTTGAAGTTGTGGCCATTAACGATCTCACTGATTCAGCCACTATGGCTCACCTTTTAAAATATGACTCTGTTCACGGCAAACTCGATGTTGATGTCATTGCTAAAGACGATTCAATTGAAGTTGACGGAAAATCGATTACAATTACATCTATAAAAGATCCTGAAAAACTCCGCTGGAATGATTTTGGCGTTGAGATTGCTGCTGAATGTACCGGGTTATTTCGAGACCGTGATAGTGCATCAAAACATCTTACTGCAGGCGCCCGAAAAGTAATCATTTCCGCACCTGCCGGTAATCCTGACAT
This sequence comes from Desulfobacteraceae bacterium, assembly GCA_030612225.1. Lineage (GTDB taxonomy): Bacteria > Desulfobacterota > Desulfobacteria > Desulfobacterales > JAUWMJ01 > JAUWMJ01. The sequence continues at coordinate 4,303 of JAUWOH010000215.1, read as the reverse complement.
TACTATTGTAATGGGTGTAAACTCAAACGCTTATGACCCCAGGCAACATAATATTATATCCAATGCTTCCTGCACCACTAACTGTCTCGCCCCTGTTGCTAAAGTACTACTTGAAAATTTTGGTATAAAATGCGGGCTTATGACAACTATACACTCATATACCGGAGACCAGCGGATTCTCGACTTTCCCCATAAGGATCTCAGACGTGCAAGAGCTGCAGCTCTTTCCATGATCCCGACAACAACCGGTGCTGCCAAAGCCGTAGCCCTGGTGCTTCCGGAACTTTCAGGAAAACTCAATGGTTTGTCTATTCGCGTTCCAACACCAAATGTGTCCATCGTTGATCTTGTCGTCAATGTTGAAAAATCAGGCATCACTGTCTCAGATATTAACGACGCCTTGAAAAAAGCCAGCGAAGAATCACTTGCCGGAATTCTTGGTTACAGTGACCTTCCACTGGTATCTACTGATTATAATGGCTCACCATTATCATCTATTGTGGATGCACCAACAACATATGTCGTGGATAATATGGTAAAAGTGCTCTCATGGTATGATAATGAAACAGGATACTCAAACAGAATGGTCGATCTGGCGGCAATGATAGGTGCTCAACTGTAACTGATGGCGTCGTAAAAAGACTCATCTACTGCGTTGTAGCGGTTTTTCAGGAACTCGACATACTATAAGTATAGTCTCGTCCCTGAAAAACCACTGCGCCTTTTTATCCCGCTGATTTTTAGCGGAGGTATATGGAATTTTCTACTTAGCACCCCAAGGGCATTTCCTGCGGGCACCATCGGTGATGTTTTTTACGAAACGTTTTAAGTTTTAGGCTTTAAGTTTTAAGTATCTTTTAAAACAGATAGTATCATTAACATAAAACTTAACACCTAAAACCTGATGAATTCGGCTTTTTACGAATTTATCAATAATTCGGAGATATACGATTTGCTCAAAAAAAATGAAAACCAGACTTCATTTATTATATTACCTGACTGGAGAATGTATAAAGATTTTCCCTGGCAGATCTGGGCTGTTGGCTGGCTTGCCATATTTAAAGCAGTTATCTGGCTGTCCACCAGTCCAAATTGCCCTGACCCGGTGTTAAATACATTAACAATCAAATTCCTTGTTTGTATGGTACCTCTTATTATCTTTGGAATCGGTATCTGGAATTTAAGAAAATGGGCCGTTTGGGGAATAATTTTATTGTCTATTGCCGAATTGATATTTTTTATTATATTTCAAAAGGCTACGGGTTGTATTATGGGAAACAGTTTTTGGCTGCTGACTGTTACTCTTATGCTTTTTAACGGCCCTTTAGGTAGCATCCTTATTCTTATTGCAACCCCTTGTTTGCTGAAACATTCAGGAAAAAACTATCTTGAAATAATAAACAGCTCCAAATAGCAAAACCTCATTTTATAGGAGAACAATAATGAATAATCGCAGACCCCTTATTGCCGGAAACTGGAAGATGTATAAAACCTGCTCTGAGGCTTCTGAAACTGCCCGGCATCTTGTAAAGTTAGTGGCAGATGCAAAAGACGTTGATATTATGATTGCGCCTCAGTTTACTGCTCTTGCACCTGTATCTGAAGTTGTCAAAGGAAGCCTGGTTTCACTAGGGGGGCAGAACCTCTTCTGGGAAAAAGAAGGAGCCTATACTGGTGAAATTTCTGCCGAAATGCTTATTGATGCTGGCTGCAGCCATGTTATCATTGGTCATTCCGAGCGACGCCAGTATTTTGGCGAAACTGATAACACTGTAAATAAAAAAATAAACTCTGCAATTAAAGGACAGCTAATACCTGTTTTTTGCGTGGGAGAAACTGAAAAAGAACGCGAATCTAAAGATACTTTTTCTGTACTTGACAAACAGATCACAAAAGGGTTAGAAAGTTTTTCTTCTGACCAGTTGGAAAAGCTTGTAGTGGCATACGAACCGGTTTGGGCAATCGGAACCGGAAAAACTGCTACCAGCGACCAGGCACAGGAAGTTCATCAGTTTTTACGATCCATGCTTGAAAAAATCTTTGGTGATTCGTTTTCCAAAACGATCAGAATATTGTATGGAGGAAGCGTCAAACCGGAAAATATTGCAGAACTCATGGCAATGCCCGATATTGATGGAGCGCTTGTAGGAGGCGCCAGCTTGGATGCTGAAACTTTCAGTAAAATCGTTCTATTTAAAACTAAATAAAATAAAGTAAAAATATTATGACACTTATACTTATTATAGTACACGTTTTTGTTTGTATAGCTCTTATTATGATTGTTTTGTTCCAGACAGGCAAAGGGGCTGATATGGGCGCAGCTTTTGGCGGAGGTTCCAGTCAAACACTTTTCGGCTCCACAGGCGCATCAACTTTTCTTAGTAAGGCAACAACCGTAGCTGCAATCATATTTATGGTCACATCACTATGGCTGGCCTATAACTCCAGCCATAAGAGAGACACCTCTATTATGAAGGATACTAAAGCTCCAATTGAGCAAAAATCTGCACCTGAAAATTCAGGTCAGGAAAAATAGAGCTTTAAGTATTGATGAATTCGTAAAAAGTCGAATTCATCAACAAATAATGCCGAAGTGGTGGAACTTGGTAGACACGCTATCTTGAGGGGGTAGTGGATTACATCCGTGCCGGTTCAAGTCCGGCCTTCGGCACCATCCATGCATTATTTTAAAGGGTTTCAGTTACTTACTGGAACCCTTTTGCTTTACTATGCAAAAATACGCATTTTTCGTACAGGATTTGGTATAACTTTGCCGCCTCCGGTTAAAACATCTTCCAGACCCGCCCTTCCCTCTCCGGGAACCAGATGACCGTAAACATCCACCGTAATCGAAATCGATGAGTGGCCGAGCTGGCGCTGAACGTAGGCCGGACTCATCCCATCCGTCAAAAGGATTTTAGCGTATGTGTGGCGCAGGTCGTGCGGATTACGGACTTCCAACCTGGCCGCTTTGCACACCCGCTTAAGCTCACTTTGTACCTTTCTCTGACTAAACGGCCAAGGTCCGCCTTTCTCAGTGGGATCGACGAACAGCAGATCCACCCGGCCACCTTTGCCCTGTTTAAGCCCTTCCTTTTTAAGATAAGCGATATGGGCCTCCAGTTCAGACACAAGAAAGTCGGGGACATCCACGAACCGCAGCTTTCCACCCTTAGGTTTCTTAAACACTTTAAGTTTGAAACCTTCGACCACGTGGTAAAGCATACGGTCAAGGTTAAGATGTCTCACCCGCATGGCCAACACCTCCCCTAATCTCAATCCCATAAACACCATGACCATCAAAAGCAGCCGCATTGATCGTGAGCAGGATTTCTCCGCTGCGATAAGCATTCTGTCAACTTCTTTCACGGTCAGAGGGGCCGGCTGTTTCAGGTCCCGCTGGTTCTTGGGCGGCAGGATTTTTTTCAGAAGCTTGTTGGCCGGATTGGCTTGGACCAGTCCATCGTCTATGGCTTCCTCGAAAATTCCGCTGATCACCGAGTGCACCGCCTCCACCGTGGCCGGGGAGCGCTTTTTCGACAGCCGCCGCATATGTTTCTTAACCTCTCTTCGTTTAACCCGATCGACCGGTTGATGGTATGCCGCTTCGGATTCAAGATGCAGGCGTATGATTTGCTCGTAGCGTTGATGCGTGTCCGGGGTCCAGCGATTCTCATTATCCTCGTGCCACTGCCAAGCGTAATCGATTAATCTTGGCTTGAGTGAAGACTCAACCGTCACCTTCGGATTTTGTTTTGCCGTTTGAATCCGCCTGGCCGTCTCTTCGGCCACCTTGATGGCCTTGACCAAGTTTTCCCTGCCGGGTCCGATAGTTCTGTTTTTTCTTTTACCGTTGACGTTAATGTCAACGATCCATAGTCGGCGGTGGTCCCGCCTGACCTTAATTCCCTTTGCCACCTTATAAAGGGGGCCATACTTTCCCCGTGTTTCGGGGTATTTTCGCCAGGGCATTTTATCCTCCTTTCTGTTGTCCTGGCTGCACAATCACATTTGTTTAGACTATCATCGTGGCCATCAAAGTCAATAGTGCGTTCCTATTCGATTTTTGAGAGGACATCATTTAAAATGCTGTCCAAATCATCAGGGTTATTATCGGTTTCTTGTCTAAAGTGTCGTGCAAACCATGGCTCAATTTCTTTACTGTTGAGCCAATTTCAAAACGCATTTGTAAATACCATTCCGGCGAGGTAAAGTCGGGCGAAGTTCTTTGAAAATCTACCGGAAGCCGTTAATGGCTGGGAATAATGAGCATACGCTCATAACATGCTGTTTTTGGGCATAC
>JAUWOH010000418.1 GCA_030612225.1 Desulfobacteraceae bacterium | reverse complement strand
CGTACGATCTGGAAAAGAACCATGCCCTGGCGGGCAGGAAAAGCTGTTATCTCTCCAGGTGATTTACCATTCGTTTTATGCCGTCCTTCATCAATGGCACATTCCAGTTCAGAAGGAATCCAAGTTTAAGATTGGTAAGTTTAAGATAAGTTAAGAGCTGGGCTTCGTGTATCGGAGCTATTTTATCAACGGTCTTGTTTTCTATGATTACAGTCTGTTGGATCATCATATCGATCCGAAAGCCCGCATCTATTGTAACGGATTCATACTTGACTGGGAGCGGGACTTCACATGCTACTGTTAATCCTGCTTTTTCCAGTTCGTATGCAAGACATTTCTGATATACGGATTCGAGAAGGCCTGGGCCGAGCGCTTTGTGTACTTTAATAGCGAAATGTACGATATTTCTTCCGATTTCTTCGATGTGTTGCATTTATTTTCTTTACTCCCGAGGGGGCCTGCGGGACGTCCATAAATAAGTAAATAACTCGCTATCCAATTGATATTTATGCTATTTTAAAACCTCTTTTTTCTGTCAGATGGGGCGCTTTCGTGCTTGTTGCTCGTTGAAAGACCTTAAGACGGGGTCTGACCCCGATAAGTATTTATTTTTATGGGAGAATCGGTCCAATTTGGGGTGTTTTTTCCTCTTAGAGCCTGCTTTTTGGGGTCAAAAACTGCGTTTTAAGGGTTTTGCCTGGGGTCAGGCTTGCTTTGTTGTCGTTGTTTGGGGGTAAAGTATTGGGGTTTGGGGTCATTTTGGTTTTGATTACTGCCTGAGTGCAAAATCAATAACTCTCCGGCTTAAATAGATCCCTTGAGACTGCATTCTGTTTATTATTTCTGACATGGAAAAATCAAGGCCACATTTTTTTGCACGAATTAACACACCAATTGAGCCTGTCAATTTGAGACCATTTAATCGAGCAATTCGTCGTCCGATAGCTTCATCAATACAAACAGTATGAATTTTTTCATTTAAAGCAAGCTGAATAACAGAAGCTTCTCCTGAATCAAGTGAATTTTTTAAAAATGTAGAAATATTCAGGGGTTCACTTTGTTTTTCAATAAAACTTGCTTTTCTGAACTCATCAATTCCAAATCCTGAAACACCACCTGCATCAATTTCCTGACAAACTTCAAAAGGGACAAGAACACGCTTATAAACATATTCCAATAATGACAAATCACCATAACCTGCTATAAGAGCTATTATTGGACCTGTATTAACAACCAATGCTTCCGTCTCAAGCATTTTGCATATCCGATAAAAGCTCATTATCTTCAAGATCAATCATTGGCACATTGAATTTATGAAGATTAAGTAAAAAATTAACTCTGTCAGATCCCACTAATGCTGCGGCCATTCCGGATGACAACCTTTTCATTTCAAATAATTTCACAGCCATGGCCATTTTTGCTTCTTCCTCAAATGCAGTTGCTGATATTTGAAGAAAATCCGGAAGATTTTGTGAATATTGTATGCTAATTTTATTTGGCATAAAGCACCTCTATCTCTGGTATAAATTATACTGTCCTTCATAATTTATTTTCGACAGCAATATTTTAGCCTTATGGCTATTGATATTCTATTAATCATATGCTTTGAAGTCAAACAGTTTATTTGAGGGGGTCACTTCAGGGCAAAAGCCAAAAAAATTTCCAGACATTCTTTTCAGCTTTTCAGGGTCTGACCCCGCTATCTTTTCAGGGTCTGACCCCGATAAATGTTTGTTTTTATGGGGGAATCGTTCCAATCTGGGGCGGTTTTTCCTCTTAGGCCCTGCTTTTTGGGGCCAAAAACTGCATTTTAAGGGTTTTGCCTGGGGTCAATGATGGGGTCACTTACATTTATTCATGGAATGAGTTTTTAAACCAATCAAAAGATATAGTCAGGGTTAAAGTTTATTTATGAGCAAATCCCCATGAAAATGAGAGTCCGAATTCCTCTGTTCCGCCTAACCGAACCCCTGCAAGGAAAGCTGCGGCGCACCATTTTTTCATGCCTGCTTTGGTTATTATATCACTGTAGAACAGACACACACTGACTTACACTGACATAAAATTATTTTTTGCCACCCCGGTGAAATACGCTACGCTCGTCCTTCGGAATTGCACAGGGCGAGCAGATTTACGCAGATTTTCACGGATAAAACTTATTGAAATACAAGTGCAAAAAAAAATTAATAATGGGGGACGTTGGTAGGTTTGTAAGTTTATTCATCAAAAAGCCCCTGTTTTTTTGATCGTTCAATCAAACAATTCAGAATGGGTGCCAAGGCGAACCGGTCTAAGTTCGAAATCTGATATTGTATAAATCATTAGCCAGTCAGATTCAATATGGCATTCCCGAAAATCTATCCAATCTCCTTTCAGTTTGTGGTCTTTGTGCTTTGAAGGCAAGGGAGCAGGAATGGCCAACTGTCCAAGAACCTGTTGCAGTTTTTTTATATTTCGACTCTGCTTCGTGGCTCTTTTCAAATCTTTTTTAAATCTGGATGTTGGGCGAATCGGCAGCATTAAATTTTTATATCTTCAAACATTTTTTCTACGCTATCGTATCTTTTCCCTTTACCGTTTCTTGCGTCCTTCATTGCCTCAAGCGTATTTTTATTTGGAATACGCAAATCAAATGGAATGCCCTGATGAACAATAATCTGCCGATAAAACATTTCATACGCAGCAGAAATGGAAATTCCCAGTTCTTTAAGAATGGTCTCAGCCTTTTCTTTTATTTCCGGCGTAAGTCTTGCGTGTGTCATTGCCGTTTTTGCCATTTGCTATTTCCCTTCCCTTTTTATATTGTACTTTTTGTATACCGAAATGGTACACACCAGCAATTGATTTGTCAAGATACTTTTTTTCAACTGAAAAGGGTAGAGTAGAGAACAGGCCATTCGGCCTGCCCTCCCTCATCAAACCGTACGTGCGGTTTTCCCGCATACGGCTTTCCGATGTTATTCATCGTAAGGCATGCGCCGTTAACCATCTCGCTGTAGTCGGCACTTTATAAAGACCAAAATCGTTATATAGCCTTGCTGTCGAAAGCCTTTTGTTTGTGGGTCTTCGACTTGAGTGCTTCCTCCAGTTCTGCCAAGAAGGCATCTTTCCCTTCATTTTCCTCAATATTCTCAAAGGTAACTCCATC
>JAUWOH010000207.1 GCA_030612225.1 Desulfobacteraceae bacterium | reverse complement strand
TTCGATAGGAATCAACTCTTAAGAAATTAATGCTTCGCTGTAGATAAAGGGTGCGAAACTTGAGCAATTAACTTCGTAGGTAGAATAAATTTGTATATAAAAAAGGAATAAAAAAATGCGGCTCGTTATGGCGGGCGTGTCAAGCCCTTTCCTGCCCGGGGCTAAAAGAGCTCAGGGCAGGAAAGGAGGGGTTTGAATATCTGGATTTACTTTATGCGGGTTAATACGATTTCTATTCTTCGATTCTGGCTGCGGCCTTCTTCATCATCATTAGGAGCCACAGGTTTAAAATAGCTGAAGCCGATGGCTGACAGCCTTTCAGGCTCTATACTGCCTTTTTCCTGAAGGAAACGCACAACGGCTGAAGACCTGGCAGTTGATAATTCCCAGTTGGTAGGAAACCTGCTTTTAAGCGCCGGTCCCACACCGACGTCATCAGTGTGTCCTTCAACCAGTATATTATGATCTTTATCTTCCTGGATTGACTCAGCGAAAGTAAGAAGAATATCTTTTCCCTTTTTGTTAATTTTTGTACTCCCTGAATTAAAAAGTATCTTATCAATAAAAGTTAATTTCAGTTTGCCTTCTATTTCTTCAATTTTTATCTGCTGATTCGCTATCTGTTCTTTTAAGCCTGCTTCAATCTTTTTCTTCGTGTCCTCAAGATTTGAAATAACCTTTGTCTTTTCTTTCACAACCGTTTTTTCTTTTTTGAGTTTGAGATCTAAATCCCTGCTTGCTTTTACAAGATTTTGCTTTTCATTTTCCAGGTTATTATATCTGTCCTCAAGATCGGCCAGGTTCTTTTGCTCCTGCTCCAGGTTTTGCTTTGTATTTTGCAGGTCGGTTTCAAGTTCCAGATATTTACCTTTTGAAACACATGATAGAAATAACAGGCAAATAAAACAAGCGATGTAAAATAAACGATTTTTTAACATGATAATCTCTCCTTTTTAATTTTTTTTCTGCCTCTCCCCCTTAGGGCTCGGTCAAGAATAACTTGGCATTTGGTTTTAAGAATTAGACTTTTTACGAATTCATCATTTTTCAAAGGTCTATCAACCTGAATCTATAAGGTTTAAGCAAAAATTGTTCCATAATGTCTCATTAAAATATATTACTATAATATCAAACATATAGACTGTGTGAAATATTTTAAAAACCTGTTTTTTTCATAAAATGTCTGATTTAGTGCAAATAATAAGTACATTTATGTGCAGCAGAAATTTACAAACTCAAAAAGCAACTTGAGGTATAGGGTGATTAGATTTAAAATGGCTGACTGTTTGAGCGTATTAGTAAGCGTTAAGAAAGAACGACAATTTAAATAATGTTTTCTATGGGTCGAACAATGCCGGCGTAAGCTTGTTTTATATGAAAGGATTGATCTAAGTTCTTTCTTTACGCTCACTTATACGCGAGTTTCAGACACTTTTAAATATAATTGCCCTATGCCTCAAGTTAACCTCGTAATGAGTTTGTAAATTTCTGGTGCAGCAAAAATCATATAAGATGAGCAAAATCGTTTTTTATTATATCAAGCAATTCTTCACCTATGGCAAGACCTATATCTATAAACTGCGGACCGTATTTTTTACCGGTTTTTGTCCGGAAAGTGGTTTTTATTTTAGCAAGCCCTTCCATTCCTTTTGGATAACGATCAATAAATATTGAAAGAGGAGGATTGTAAAACAGTACCATATCCCAGACAGTATCCATAAAATTATCCGGTCCCCACCTGAATTTATCCGCATCATACAGGCAGTCGGAGATAAGTACGCCGTCAGTAGTGCTTATCGTAGCATTACTTTTAAAGGCTTCATGATTATGTATGGCATTGCATATATCATTAACCTCATCCGGTGAAACCGGATATGTTTCAAGTAATTTCCTGGCAAAAATCGCTCCCTGTATGGCGTGATCTTTGCGTTTCCGTTTTATATCATGGAGAAGACCGGCGCACTGAACAATACACACTTTGCGGCGGGTAAGATCTGCAGAATATTTTTCGAGAGCGCCTTCAATGATCATCAAAGCCCCGGCATCAAGGGCTACTTTGATTGAATGTTTCATTCCATGACCGAAATCATCTTCTATGTTTCCAGCAACATATGATTTCAGCCTGGCGATAACAGGGTCGGTCTGAAAATAATGGCGGGACAATTCGATTTCCCCGGGAAAGTATTTGTAAAAGTCCGGAGCGGGAAAACGGGAAACAATTTGACGGGCTCGCTTGCGAATACGAGCGTAGATAGGCATCATCTCTTTGTGTAATTTACTCAAGTTTCGTACCCTTTAGTTTATTCAAAGCCATAGACGGTAACGGAAATCAGGGGTGCGAAACTTGAGTATTTTATTTTAATGTTGCTGTTATAAAAGGAGCGCCGACATATTGGATTTTCATGTCGGCGTTCCTCTTTTATTTATGGCGTAATAAAAGAGGAAAAACTATACTGAAAGTGAAAAAGCTCTGCCGCATACCTTCCACTTGCCATCTTCTTTTATGATATTCAACGTTTCATCAACTTCATAGGTTTCGCCAATAAAGAATAATTTACCAATAATTGTAAAAACCGGGTGTATCATACGCTTTCTTTCACAGGTTATCCTTATTTTAGCCTCTGACTCGTCCTCGCTGACAACATCGGTTTTTATGTGGTACAGCATACTTCTCATGTAATTTAAACTAAAACCAAGATCCTGGGCCTCATGAGCAACCCGATTAATATATTTTTCCACAATATTTTCTTCTTCCATAAGTTCATTACAGACATATTCAGACATGGAGGCATTAAGGCTGAAATATGCTTTTGTAAATTCAACAGCCGTTTTACCAGGTGTGCTCCTTGTGTCCGCCATACCAAGTAAAAGTTGCAGGATTATTCCGAAAAATACCACCAGCACTACCCCCGTGATTCTGTTGTCTTTGGCCATCTATCCTTCCTCCTTTTGAAACCGGATTCTACTTTGACCTTTAAAATCTTTTTTCTTAGCCATCCGGCGTTTATTCAAAACTTTTTACGAATTCATCAACTATAGGTTTACACAAATAACATGGAAAAATATTTTAAACAAGACCTTTTCCTATCTTAATCTGGGTAACCACATTTGTAAATAACGTTACCTTCGAAACTGATCCGGGGGTTAAATTTCGTCTTTCCCCGCTCAAAGTCCGGGATCTTCGAGTTAATTTTGAACCCCGGTTAAATATAAAAAGGATTTAACAGGGCAGATAAGCGCAAACTTCGAAATTGAACATTTTGAAACTGGTTCCTACAAGTGTAAAAAAATACTACACATGCTGTAACTAATTGCATCAATTGCTTAACTCCTTGATATTAATAGATTACAGGCAAATCTTTTTCTTCTGTCTTCACAAAGTGTAGCCGATTTAATCATATTCACTGTTTTGCCGGAAACACGTTGAGAAAAATCAACGGAGCCTTAATTTTTAAATCCTATTAAATCAAAGGGATAAAAATTTACTAGTGTGAATATTCTCTTTTGGTATCATCGTTGCAATGCAATATGGCAAGACAAACAGGGTTTCCAATTAAGAAAGTACAAAGGAAAGGAGGTATGTAAAATGAAACCTTATATCAAATATCTAAAAAAAAACTATCATGGCACATCCCGTCTATGCCTTCATAGCATTGTCGGGAATACAATCGTCCCGAAGATCTGCATACTGAATTACGAATGCAGCCATTGCGCCTTTGACCAATGGCTGGATAATCTTGAAAGAGCAGAAATCAATAGAGAAAAAGGCGTTTTAAGGGATGTTCTACTTAAGGCTGCTTAAAGAAATATTGACCTATAACCTAGCTCTCCATCAATCTTTGATGGTTTAATACTCTTGTTCCGGATTCAGGTCCGTTAAGGTCAAGAAAGGAGGTATGCAATGAAGATAAATGGAGAAAGTGAAAAAACAATGAAAAAAAAGAGGGTGGTCGGATTTCAGGTACTGGAAGATGAGTGTATCTGGATGAAAGCAGGTGTCATCAATTTCCGGCTTTGCGATTGTGCATATGACTGCAACATCTGCGCCTTTGATACGGGGATGCGGCGCGCAATGGGTTTAAAAGGGAGTTCCGGGGCAGAAGATGAATCACCGGCATGGGTTGACTACTTAAAACAGCGATATCATGGTTCATCCAGGCCATGCAGGCACGCCTTAACAGGTCGCATCGAGGCTCCTAAAATATGCACACTTAATTATGAGTGCTACCATTGTTCCTTTGACCAGATGCTTGATGAAGGTGATCTTGTTCAGCTGTCAGATACTCCAGCCTACAAACTGGCGTCAGGTTATAAAATGGCTGACGGTTATTATTACCATATGGGCCACAGTTGGGCACGATTCGAGCATGGAGGACGTGTCAGGGTTGGACTTGATGACTTCGTTAACAAGCTTTTCGGTGCATTTGGATCGGTTATTCTTCCTCCTCTGGGAGAAATCTTGAAACAGAGCCAGGTAGGATGGACAGTGGGGAGAAATTCGCATAAGGCGGCGGTCTTATCTCCGGTGACAGGTACTGTTTTAGCTGTAAACACAAAGGCGGAGGAGCATCCGGAAATTACCCATGAGGATCCTTATCACGAAGGATGGCTCTTTATTGTAGAGCCCCGTGTTCCCAAAAAGGATTTGAAGGGGCTGTATTTCGGGAAAGAGAGCTTTAAGTGGATGGAACAGGAGGGCCAGAAACTTATGGGTCTCATGGGACCTGAATATGAACAGCTGGCAGCTACAGGTGGTGAAGTCATCGGTGACATATTAGGAAATTTCCCGGAAATCGGATGGGATAAACTGGTGAACAAATTTCTGAGAACAAAGAGTGTATAGGCTCTAAGGGCGTGTTGCGGGTTGCGTGTTACGGGTTTTTAAAACTCGTAACTCAATGCCATTAACTTAAGCGATTATTAATTATTGAACCGCAGAACACCGAACAAGGAATATCGAATTTCGAAGTGTTTTTCCTTACTTCTGCGGTTCGATATTTCGTATTCGATATTCACCAATTACTTGAAAATTTGATTAAGGTTAGCGGCATTGACTCTCACCCCGCACCCGCAACTCGTAACCCGCAACACGTAACAGGTCTCTTAACGTAAAAGTGCATCCTTGAAAAAAGCGGTGCAGTACCTGCAAAAATAAAGAGGTATTTCATCGAGATCTTCGAGTCCTCCTGAAAAATGCATAAGACACCGTTTATCCTCGCAGTGGAATAGATTATAAAGGTGGCCCAATTCATGAAGGGCCACTTTTGCCGCCCGTTCATAAAAAATGGACGACGCAGTTGTGGATCCGTCCGGATTTTTTTTTAACCTGAACAATGACACAAGTGCGTATTTTCCCCCCTGTTTTGCCTCCCCAAAGACATGGGAAAAGATGGGAACGAAGAGATCTACATCAAGAATGCCGATCACCTTTTCATAATTATTTAAACAACTTGATTCAAGGTTCATAAGGATAGTCCCCGCATCATACTGAAGCCGTTTGCCGTTAAGAGCATAATCAGGATTCTCTGCAGGCGGGATAATCTCTGCCAAAAGGTTTAAATACGCAACAATATTGCCTGCTATGATCTTGGAGACGATTTCGGGAATTTCTCCAAATGGTAATATCCCGATGGTTTGCTTTTTCGAGTCCATAGGGCCGAGTGCTCTCCGGGCCAGTTCAAGGATTTCTTTTCAAATTATACCGTTTTATCTTTTTATGAAGTGTAACCCGGTTAATATTCAGAATACCGGCAGCCTTTGTGACATTCCAGGCGCATTCATCCAGGATTTGACGGATATGTTCTTGTTCCATTTCAAGAAGCGATCGTGTCCTTGAAAAAGGAGCCGTAGGGGGTTGGAGAAAAGAAAAGTCTTTGATTTCAAGTGTACGGGATTTGGAGAGAACAACAGCCCTTTCAATGGCATTTTCCAGCTCCCTGACGTTTCCGGGCCAATCATATTGTTTCAGAAGCTTGATAGCCTGAACAGATACATGATCCACCCGCGTGGTAGTCTCCTGGCTGTACTTTTCGAGAAAATGCTGAATTAAATAAGGGATATCCTCTTTTCTATCTCTTAA
>JAUWOH010000325.1 GCA_030612225.1 Desulfobacteraceae bacterium | reverse complement strand
TTATGAAATCTTCTATCTCTTCGACAAATTCAGGTGCTTCAGCAGAAGAAACCCATCTGGCACGTAGGCGGTCTTCTTCAATACCGCTGAACTTTAATAACGGTCTTAAAAAACGTACACGCTTTAGGGCTGAATAATTACCATACAGGTAATTGCAATCACCCAGACGTCACCCGCCCACAAAGACGCCGTCAACACCCTGTTGAAAAGCGCGAAGAATATGGTGAGGTGACACACTTCCACTGCACATTACCCGTACTATTCGAATATTCGACGGGTACTGCATACGACTAACCCCGGCCAGGTCAGCAGCGGCATACGCTCACCATGTGCAGAGAAAACATATGACCTTGGGTTCGAAATCACTGTTACTCATCTTTTAGTTCCTTTTTGTAAGCGTTCACGGTTGTCATGCTGTTGTACCTGGGCCTTGCCAGGCTTAGCCAAAGGCGAAGCCTGGGTCATCTCTTACAAATTTCTACTTTCCAATTTCAAGTTTCAAGCCGTTAACGGCTTCACCTTTATTATACCGCTCTTATCATAGATAAAAGCTGCTGCGGTTTATATCCTTTAAGCATTGCGCTATGGGAGGGGCATGTGGCTGCACAATTGCCGCATCCCTTGCATAGTATTTCATTTATTTCGCAAATATATTTCTCTTGGTTAAAAGAAATGGCTTCATACGGGCACACGTCCATACAGCCCATACATCCCACACATGTTTCGGGGTTTATCTGGGCCACAATTGCGCTTGTGATAAGTTTGTCTTTAAACAGGATGCTTGCCACCCTGGCGGAAACGCCGATTCCCTGGGACATGGCTTCTGTTGCTGTGGCCGGATAACGTGAACTGCCGCATAGGAAAATACCATCTGCTGCAAAATCAAGGGGCCTTAGTTTGGCATGGGCTTCAAGAAAAAATCCGTCCTGATTCATGGGAACGCGCAACATTTGGGAAACAACCCCTGCATCTTCCCGGGGAACAAGGGGGGTTGATAAAACCACCAGATCGCAGGTAATCTCCATATTTTCTCCAAGCAAAGACTGATAAAAACCAACTTTACCTGTCTCAACTTCAGGGGGCTTGTCGGCGTCGTAAACCTCGAACTTGATTCCCGTACCCCTGGCTTCCCACAACATTTTTTCATTTTCCGTTCCATACATCTGCATGTCACGATACAGGATATGGATATCTGCATCGGGATTCTGCTCTTTGATAAGAAGCGCATTTTTGACTGCCGTCATGCAGCAGATTCTTGAGCAGTATTCCCTTCCTTGGGTTCGCGCTCCAACACACTGAACCATTACAATGCGCTGTGCATCAAGTGATCCGTTTTTCAGTTTTTCTTCCAGCTCTATCTGTGTAATTACTCCCTTTCCGTCGTAACCGAACCTGTCGGTGGGTATTAATGGCAAAGCACCGGTGGCAACTATAATGCAGCCTACTTTATCTTCAACAGTCTTTTCTTTTGTTTTTATTGTTATGTCATAGTTGCCTATATAACCCCCTACTGTTTTCGCTTCGGAATCGAGATGTATAGTTATATTGGATTTTGACTTAACGTTTTCAACCAGGGCCGAAATGCGGTCAGCCGCCAATTCGCCATCTGCAAGACGGTTGATCTTGCGAAGCAGGCCGCCAAATTCAGCTTCTTTTTCTACCAGTATTACTTCGAGCCCCATGGAAGCCAGAGCATCTGCCGCTGACAGACCTGCAACCCCGCCGCCGATAACAAGTGCTTTGCTGATCAGAGAAGTTTCAATTTCCTGCTGAGGTTCTAATGATACGCTTTTTGCGACACCCATGCGCACAAGGTCTTTTGCCTTTTTGGTCGCTTTCTCATGCTGGCCCATGTGCACCCATGAGCACTGATCCCGTATATTCGTCATTTCAAAGAGATAAGGGTTCAGCCCCGCCTGGGCACATGAACTCATGAAAAGAGGTCCGTGGGTTCTTGGGGTGCAGGAAGCAACAACAACACGATTTAAATCATTTTCCTTAATAGCCTTTTGAATTTCTAAAATTCCTGCTTCAGAACAAGTGTAGAGGTTCTCTTTTGTAAATACAACGCCCGGCAGGGTAGAAGCATATTCCGTCACCGCCGGACAGTCCAGATGTCCGGCAATATTTGAACCACAATCGCAGATGAAAACACCGACACGCAGTTTTTCAGGATCTTTATCTTTTTTAGCTTTTTCACTCATACTGATTGATTCCTTTACGATGCTTTACGCATTTCTTTTCCCACTACTGTCTGTACCGCCCTGGATGCAGCGCTGCTGGCCTGGGCAACGGATTCCGGAATATCCATAGGACTGTGAGCACAACCGCACACAAAAATGCCTTCCCGCGAAGTGTCAAGGGGCAGGGATGGGGTTGTTTTGAAAAATCCGAACTCATTGACTTCAATGTCAAGGAGTTGAGCCAACTGCTCTGTTCCCTTGCCCGGCTCACAGGCAGTAGCCAGTATCACCAAATCGAATCCTTCTCTTTTTACTCTTTGCTCTAAAGTATCTTCATAGATTACAACCGGATTATGATTCGCACCTTCATTGATTTCCGCAACCCTGCCGCGGCGATAGCTGATGTTGGAATTATTTCCGCCCCGCACCTTGTATTCTTCAAACCCTTTTCCCACGGCTCTGATATCCATTCCAAAAATCGTGGACGTGGTTTCCGGCCCATGCTCGTGAGCGATAATAGCCTCCTTAATGGAGTGCATGCAGCAGTATCCTGAACAAAACGGGTAGAACCTGAAATCACGGGAACCGACGCACTGAATAAAGGCAAGTTTTTTCGCGGTGGCAAAGCTTTCAGCTTTCTTTTTTAAATCTTCAAGGGGCGTGGCAATGGTTAGATGTGCTGCATACTTGTCCGCCCATTTTTTATAGTCTTCTTCATCTTTATATTCACCGCTTTGAAATGCTTTATAAAACTTTGAAGAAGTCTCATTATGTTTCTTTTCAAATTTATCCAGCATTTTTTGTGATTTTTTAAACTTCTTCTCAAGGCCTTTAATCTCAGCTTCAATAGCCCGATCAGATGGTCGATCAAGATGGCCCTCTGTGGGCCCGCTGGCACTTAAGAATCTTTCGAACTCAAGAGCTGTGATTACGTTAGGTATAGCCTCATAATTGTATTCCGGAATTCGTGAAGGATCAAAAACATCGTAACCGACAGCAACGATTATAGCCCCGGCATTGAATTTTACAATTTTGTCTTTCTGATCAAAATTAATAGCTTCAGCCTGGCAGGTCTTTGCACAGATACCGCACTTCTTGCCGTTTAACTGGCGGCAATGGTCGGGGTCGATAGTGTGGGTGGAGGGTATGCCTTGGGCAAACCAGCTGTAGATAGCAGTGCGGTTACCCTGGCCTACGTTAAATAAATCGGAAACAACTGTCGGGCACTTCTCAGCACAAGCCCCACATCCGGTGCATTTGTCTTCTTCAACATAACGGGCTTTTTTTCTAATTGTTATTTCGAAATCACCTGGCTCACCTTCTACCTTTTCGACTTCAGTATAGGTCAAAAGCTCAATATTGGGATGTCGACCGACATCCAGCATTTTCGGCGAAAGAATTCAGATGGCACAGTCGTTGGTGGGGAAGGTCTTATCAAGTTGCGCCATCTTGCCGCCGATGCTCGGCAGACTTTCCACCAGGTGCACTTTAAATCCCATTTCGGCAAGGGCAAGCGATGCCTGGATTCCGGCAATTCCTCCTCCGATAACTAATATGTCTTTACTCACAATCTATCTCCTTCTAACAACTGTCCGTTGTTCTTAGTGCATATATTCTTAAATACGATTTCGTACAATATTTTATTTTCACCGCAGAGCCGCAAAGCACGCAAAGAATCTTTTTTATTGCTTTCCGCTGAGCCCCGCTATCTAAAGCGGGATAAAAGGGCGGAAAGCAATAAGAATTCATCCCTACGGGAATAATAATTTGGTGTAAAAATCAAATAGTTGTAATAATATAAACGCTGATTGATTTTCCTTTGCCGTCCTCTCAACGGCAAAGGAAAAAAACTTTAAACTCTGCGACCTTTGCGTCTTGAGCGAAGCCCCGCTTAGCGGGACAAGCCGGGCGGTGAAAGAAATCTATATAAAATGCAAGGGACAACGGACAATTAACAACTGACTATTTAAGCCGCCTGTTTCAGGTGCGCCGG
>JAUWOH010000393.1 GCA_030612225.1 Desulfobacteraceae bacterium | reverse complement strand
TTGATAATTTTAAACCCTTTTATATCTTTAGGCTGAACCGGTTCGTACAGGACGGCACGCATTCCGGTATAAGTGCGGAAAACTACTGGAACATGCTTTTTACGCTCTTTCAAAACTTCTCTAAGGCTTTTGAAAATTCTGGCTTTGGGTTCTGCAAGGGCCGAAACCAGTACCATATCCCAATCGATTTCTTTAAGATTAGAGTCATCTCCGCGGATGATTTTGATCTTCTTTTCCAGTCCAAGGCAATTAATTACTCTTTTCGACAATTCAACGGTTTTGCTGGAAATATCCAGCCCAACAGATCGAAGTCCATAGAAACGGTTCATGAGAATCAGACTTATGGGCACAGGGCCGCACCCGATAAATACCAGTGTGCTGTCTGCTTCAATATGCATGGCCTCGATCTGGTTTCTTACAAGGGCCTCATATCGAGGATAAAGGGGAAAAGATTTTAACGTTTTCCACGGTGAGTGTGATTTGAGTAATTTATTTGCCAGATGAATCTCATGAATATCAAAAAATGTTGAATAATACGAACGAATCAGAGGCAGTGCCGCTCGTATGTCAGGTTCATCCAGGATAAGACCGGCAAGATTGTCCCCGGCTTCCATGTGGGCAAGATCGTCCAGAATCTGATAAAGTCGATAAAGATCATAAGGATTGAGAGCCTCAAGCTTCTTTCGGGTATAACCTTTAATTTTTTCGGTAAAAGCCATAACATGGGGTTTTATTATTTTAAGGCTTGTTCGGCAATTCTTGCAGCAGCCCAAAAAGTCGTGTTCATCCAGTTCGTGGTGATGGGAATAATTGATATCATGCATTATGCGTTTTCTTTCGTTTTCTGAAGAAAAAGATTGATTATAGCGCCGAAATACGAAGATGTCAAAAATAGAAATATTTCGATTAGTGGTTATAGCATTTTTGCTTTTTTATGAGAGTGAAAATTGATGGCATCGTTCCAAGGCTCATATACCATCGCTAAAAATCAGCGGGATAAAAAGGCGTACTGGTTTTTCAGGGACGAGACTATACCTATAGTATGTCGAGTTCCTGTAAAACCGCTACAACGCAGTAGATGAGACTTTTTACGACGCCATCAAAATTAAATCAGCAGCATTTTGAATGCAGATCTTGTAAAATGGCTGAACAGTAAAATGGTTGATATTTTAATAATAGTAAACCACTCAAACTTTATGATACTTGACGACATTTGAAATATGATAGCAAAAGATTGGGATTTTTATTCATATCTTTTATTGACCTGAAGGATGATCTTTGCTAATTCTTTGACACACCTTTCTTTTAATTTTTCCAAAAGAGGTTTCAATGTCTACACACCCAAAAAAGAAGATAAAGGAGAAAGCTGCTAAAACAAAAAAGGAATTGAGAAAGAAGCCAAGAAAACAGTTTAAGGGGTCCATATTTTATGCCACTGAGCAGCAGCTTTACGAGGGTGAAGTAAAAAATTACAGTGCATCCGGTGTTTTTGTAAAAACCATGGGCAAATTTTTTGTTGGCCAGGCGCTTAATTTAGCACTTCCATATTCAAAAGCAAAAAATTCAAAGCGTTTAGGGGAGGTTGTCTGGCAAAACAGGGAGGGCGTTGGAGTAAAATTAAAATCAAAAACTTGACGATCTCGTAAAAAGTCTCCCGCTTCAGTTCAGCGGGACGTTGTGCTGCATTTCGCCATTATTCAACGTAGGATATGTACGCCTCATGATTATCCTGATTTAGCGAGACACGCCTTTTTTGTTCCGCTTTTTTTAGCGGGAGAATTTGATCCGCCTGCGGCGGATTACGAAACCGTCTAAATCGGACTTTTAGGGAAAAAACTATGGAAACAAGAAAAGAGTTGAGAAAGGAACAAAGAAAATCTTTTAAGGGGTCCATTTTTTATGCCTCTGAACAACAGTTTTACGAGGGGGAAGTAAAAAATTACAGTGTATCCGGTATTTTTGTAGAAACAAGGGATAAATTTTTTGTTGGCCAGGAGCTTAATTTGGCACTTCCATATTTAAAAGCAAAAGATTCAAAGCGCTTAGGGGCGGTTGTCTGGCAAAGCACAGAGGGCATTGGAGTAGAATTAAATGTAGAAAGGGATGACTTTTAAAATTTGAAAAAGGCAAAAGATGATACTGCCTTTTTATTCAATCAGGCAATAAAATGATTTTTCTTGCAAAACTTGAAGCCTTTCTGTTATGGAATCATTGTTTTAATAAAAATCGTTTTGGATAGGGAGATGAGGTAATCGAGGATTGCAGTTGTGCAATCTGTGTAAAAAAACATTAACCAAAAAGGAGGAGAAGCATGAAGGTATTTAAATTGTGTGTAGTGGTAGCTGTTGCTTTAGTTCTTGTTACGGCAGGAACGGCCATGGCAGGAACCCTTGATGATGTCAGGGCAAAAGGGTTTATCCAGGCCGGTGTAAACGGTGATTTATTCGGTTTTGGAAAACCGGATGCAAAAGGTGTATGGAAGGGTCTTGATGTTGACACAGCGCGTGCCATTGCTGCGGCAGTATTTGGTGATGCTAATAAGGTAAAATACACTCCACTGACAGCTAAAACACGTTTTACGGCTTTGCAGTCCGGTGAAATTGACGTGTTGACCCGTAATTGTACCCAGACCCTGGGTCGCGACACCGCTTTGGGCCTCGATTTTTGCCAGGTAAACTATTACGATGGCCAGGGCTTTCTTATTCCCAAGAAACTGGGTGTAAAAAGTGCCAAGGAGCTCGATGGCGCAACCGTCTGCGTTTTGCCGGGAACAACCACCGAGATGAATGTAGCGGATTATTTCCGTGCAAACGGCATGAAAATGAAAGCGGTTGTGATTGAAAACACGGCTGAACTTGCCAGAGCCTTTTTTGCAGGGCGTTGTGACTGTTTGACATCTGACGCTTCTCAACTGGCCAGCACCAGGTCAGTGGCTCCCAACCCCAAGGATTACATTATTTTGCCTGAGATTATTTCCAAGGAGCCCCTTGCTCCTGCTGTTCGCCATGGTGACAACCAGTGGAAAGATGTTGTCAACTATTCTGTGCTTGTCATGATCAATGCTGAGGAAATGGGCATTACATCAAAAAACGTGGATAAAATGCTAAAAAGCAAAGACCCGAAAGTTCAGCGTTTTCTCGGCGTATCCCCCGGAAACGGCAAGGCCCTTGGACTTGATGAAAAATTTGCCTATAATATCATTAAGCAGGTGGGTAACTATGGTGAAGTGTTTGAGCGAAATGTAGGTGTTAACACACCTCTCGGAATTCAGCGCGGTTTGAACGCTCTGTGGACAAACGGTGGTTTAATGTATTCTCCTCCGTTTAAGTAAAATCAAATTAATCAAATCTTAAGCCGATAAGCTTGCAAACAGCCGGGCTTATCGGCTTAAAAAAGTTAGTATCCGTTCACAGGTTCAA
>JAUWOH010000313.1 GCA_030612225.1 Desulfobacteraceae bacterium | reverse complement strand
GCCTTAAGAACTATGGGCTGAAAGAGGCGCTCCGCTGAATTCCAGCTGATAATGGGCAGGGTTTGATCCGGTTTGGCTGGTTGTGCCATTTCTTGCAAAGGAGCAGAAATTTCAGGCTGTCCGATCTCAAGTTCTTTTGCTGCAACCAGAGCAGTTGTAGGTTCCTCATATATGGACGGCATCACCACGCCCATAACTATTGCAACGATGGTTAACCATAAAGCCAGATTCATCGAAGGAGGATTTATTGGGGAGTCTTCTTTCATTATGAATCTTCATTTAAATTTACAATCTGCACTATAACGCAAATCGCGCTGCATGTCAATAAAAACAAGGCATGATGAAATGAAGAGATATAACGGACAGGTTTTTTGCAAAAAGATAAAACAGACTCAAAACCCTCTGTTTATTTTTGATTTATCAATCCAGGTGTACCTGTCTGGCAGAAAGAATGTTCGGCAGGGATTTAATTTTTTCTAAAACCCTTTCATCCGCAGGCGTGTCAATATTTACCATACACAAGGCTTGGTCTTCGAGTCTTCCAAGCTGGAACCTGCCGATATTCAAACCGTTTTGGCCCAAGGTTGTACCAATATTACCTATAACCCCCGGTTTGTCTATGTTTTGAATAATAATCATTGATCCTTCAGGAATTGCATCCAAATATATTTTACCAATACGCACAATTCTCGGATATTTTTTCCCGAAAACCGTTCCCCAGATTTCGTCAAAGCCTTCCTGGTGGCCATCCAGCCTTACTTTGATCAGGTTTGCAAAATCACCTTTTTCCCGGCTTACAGTCTCTTTGACAGTTATTCCTTTCGCATCGGCAATGGTGGGGGCGCTCACGTAATTCACCGGCGTATCGGTATAGGAGCTGAGGAGTCCCTTTAAAACTGCATGCGTTAGCGGCCTGGTATCAAAGGCTGCCACATCTCCACTGTAAGTAATTGTTATGTCATGTATTTTGCGTACAAGTTGCCCAATTAATGAACCCATTATTTCAGCAAGATTAATATGAGGGCGGATCTGAGCCATAATTTCCCTCGATACCGAAGGAAAGTTGACGGCATGCGTTATTGTATCATCTATTAGAAACGATGCAATCTGTCTTGCAATCATATCTGCTACTTTGTCCTGAGCCTCGCCTGTACTTGCTCCTAGATGAGGAGTAAAAATCACATTTGGATGCTTAAGAATAGAAAGAGAAGGATCCGGAGGCTCAACAGGGAAAACATCAAGAGCGGCTCCTGCAACATGACCGCTTGTCAGCCCGTCATAAAGATCATCAAGGTTAACAATCTCTCCCCGGGAAGCGTTAATAATTCGTACACCAGGTTTCATTTTTTTTATGGCGGCTTTATTTATCATGTTAGCAGTTTCTCTCAATCTTGGCACATGCAGTGTAATAAAGTCCGAACAGGCAAGGAGATCATCAACAGATAAAAGTTCAACATCAAGTGAGCCAGCTGCTTCTTTACTCACAAAGGGGTCAGATGCAACAACCTTCATTTTCAGGCCATTGGCTCTTTCAGCAACAATCCTACCGATATGACCCAGGCCGATAATTCCTAATGTTTTGCCTGTGATTTCAACACCGGACAGTTTCTTTTTCTCCCACTTACCTTCCCTGAGAGATGCCGTGCCCTGTGGAATATTCCTGGCAAGAGCGAGCATAAGAGATATCGCATGTTCCGCCGTAGTAACCGTGTTTCCTCCCGGAGCATTCATCACAACAACGCCACTTTTTGTAGCTGCTGAAATATCAATATTATCGACTCCCACGCCGGCGCGGCCGATAACCTTAAGTTTTTTTGCGCTTTTTAAAACCTGATCGGTAATTTTTGTCGTACTTCTGACTGCAATACCGTGGAAATCTTTAATTATTTCAGATAACGCAACAGGATCGCTTGAAGCTTTGTCATTATCAACTACAACTTCGATTTTTCCGGTTGCTTCCAGAATTTTCCTTGCAACAGGGGACATGTTGTCTCTGACCATTACTTTGAACATAGATGCACCACCTTATGTTTTTCAATAGAGTAGATTAAGACCTGCTTTGTAACATTCTAACAGCTTTTTGACAAGCTGAATATCTTTGATTATATTATCCAAAATGTTTTTCTACGGTGCAGGCAAAATTACTGAGAGATACTATTTACAAAATGATAGCAATAACGTATTAAAACATTTTACCTGTTTTTTAACCAAGGTGGAGTTTTTAAATGAAGTTCAAGATAATTTTATTTCTTTTTTGTGCTTTTATAGTTTCCGGCACCACGCCAATTGCAAGCGAGAAGCTGCTGTCCTTAAGCGAAATCATGGATAAGGTTGAACAAAGATATGACGTTCCCGATTTTTCGGCGTATTTTGTTCAGGAGTCAACGATAAAGGCAATGGACATATCGGATGTTGCTTCAGGAAGGATATTTGTCAAACGTCCGGGTATGATGAGATGGGAGTATGATAAACCGGACAGGCAAACGATCATAACGGATGGTAAAAAATTATGGGTTTATAAGCCTGATGACAACCAGGTGATGATTGGTAAGGCTCCTTTTTTTTTCGGAGACGGTAAGGGTGCAGGCTTTTTGTCCGACATAAAGCTGATTCGTGAACAATTTAAGGTTTCTTTTGAAAAAGAAAAAAGTGATCATGATTACGTAATAAAGCTTTTGCCAAAAGAGCCAACTGTCGGTATAGCTATAATCTATTTAGCAATTTCAAAAATAACATTTAAAATAAAAAAAATTATTACACTAAACGAGTATGATGATGAAACCGTAATTGAGCTGATTAATTCAAAGTTAAATCTCAATCTGGATAAGTCGTTGTTTAATTTTATTGTACCAGAGGGGACGGATGTTATAATGATGGATGAATAGAGCAATTAACCCTTCAACGCAACTTACAAGCTTTATTTAGCAACAACTTCTTTTTGTATTATGCGATATTGTTGCGGGTTACGGGTTGAGAGATGCGGGTTATAAAAAGGATTATTTCCGATTAACAACTTGCAACACGCAACCAGGCTTCGCCTCCGGCTACGCCCCGGCAAGCTCGTAACCCGAAACACTTACGTGATAGGCAAACGAGTAAAAAAAAACGTATTTTGGTTAGCGATAAAGATCGTTGTAGGGTTAATTAGATATGAAAAAAATGAAAAAAAAAATAAGACAGTTACTTAAAGAAAAAAAAGCGATTATGCTTGCGCACAACTACCAGCCGCCGGAAATTCAGGATCTGGCGGATCTTTGTGGTGATTCTCTGGAACTTAGCATAAAGGCGGCCCAAACTGACGCAAAGGTTATTCTGTTTTGCGGCGTACATTTTATGGCTGAAACAGCCTCGATCTTGTCACCGGACAAGACGGTACTTCTTCCTGTAAAAGACGCAGGATGCCCCATGGCCGATATGGTAACACCCGGGCAACTTAAAGCAAAGCTGGACAAATTACCTCCCATGCCGGTGGTGACTTATGTAAATTCAAGCGCATCGGTCAAGGCGCTTTCGACTATTTGCTGTACATCGGCGAACGCAATTGACGTTGTTGAAAGTCTGAGGGAAGATGAACTCCTGATGCTTCCTGATCGAAACCTTGCGATGTATACTTCCTTAAACACAAAAAAGAAAATACATCTTTGGGAGGGATACTGCCCTGTTCATGACATGCTGACTGCCAAAGCCGGAATAAAGGTAAAAGAAAAGTATCCGGAAGCCGTTTTTATGGCACATCCGGAATGCAGGCCGGAAGTCCTTGAACTGGCGGATGTTGTAACAAGTACTTCGGGAATGATACGTTACGCCGGTGAATCTGAAAAAAAATCATTTATTGTCGGAACCGAGGTCGGTCTGATTTATGCCTTGAAAACGGCAAACCCTGGCAAGAAGTTTTATCCCGCCTCAGCCGGTATGGAATGCAAAGATATGAAGAGGATTGCAATTGAGGATGTTGCAAGAAGTCTCGAATTTATGGAGGGAGAAGTAAAGGTGCCTGAAAATATCAGGCAGCCGGCGTTAACGGCAGTGCAGCGAATGATTGATCTGTACTAATAAAACAACAACAAAGGCTATGAGGCTGGTAAGATAGAAAGCTAAGAAGCCTCTCATGCTTCATTATATGTTATTTACGATCTCTTCCGGAATATCCGCATTGGTATAAACTTTCTGCACATCTTCACAGTCATCTAAAGCTTCCATCAGTTTGACCATCTGCAGGGCTTGTTTTCCCTCAAGGTCTGTGGTTGACTGGGGAAGCATT
>JAUWOH010000170.1 GCA_030612225.1 Desulfobacteraceae bacterium | reverse complement strand
GAATTGGCGGAATCGCAGAACGTAAAGCCGATGGTGGATGTGCGAGCTTTATTCGGCACATGGCCTGGCGAAGAAGATGATGGCTTCGAGGAAGCGATTAACGAATTGCGGCATCGAAACACGGCGGGAGGCGAGATGTTATGAGCGGTGCCAAGATCATTCTTGATACTTGTATCGTTTCCTACTTGATGAAGGGAGGCCCGCTGGCTGAAGCATATGCGCCGCACACCCAGGGCAGACTGCTTGCTATCTCTTTTATCACAGTGGGCGAGATGTATTTTGGAGCGGAAAACAAAAATTGGGGCAATAAAAAACGCAGTGCACTCGAAACAACACTGCGCAACTTTGTAGTGATTCCCTATGACCATGAAATCGCCCGTTGCTATGGACGGCTTGTTGCGGAACGTAAACACAACGGGAAACCGATTGCACCTAATGACGCATGGATTGCCGCGTGTGCCGTTCGTCATGCCGTACCGTTGGTAACGCACAATGCCAAGGACTTTATGGGGATCACGGCTCTTGATGTCATTACGGAAAAGCAGAAGTAGTCTGGGCTCAGCAGAGACTTATGGGACGCTCCTTGAAATCTTGATTGCTTAAACGTCCCAGCACTCGCTTAAGATTTAATCGACATATCAATTTATCAAGGAACGTCCCAAAACTATTTTGACCATGCATTTTGGAAAATGACATGGAAATGGGCCAAGAGAAGGCATCCCAATAAACATAGGAAATGGGTTAAAAACAAATATTTCCAAAGAATCAAAGGCAAAGACTGGAGATTTATGGAAAAAGGTAGCCCGGAACCTCTGTTTCTTTTAGGACGCATTCCTATTCTAAGGCACGTTAAGATCAAAGCAGAAGTTAATCCATATGACCCTATGTGGTTTGATTATCTCAACAAACGTATGCTGCGAGACTAATTGCCGGGTATTTAGCTATACCTTATCAATGCTTGAGCCGTATGAGGTGAAAGTCTCACGTACGGTTCTGAGGGGACTTGGGACTGGCAACAGTCCCCTGTTACCCGACACACCAGAAGCCGGGGCGTTTTTCGCATCTGCCATTTTCAGAGCAAAACTTTACTTTTGCCAAGTCCTCATTGGCGTCTGGTGCCGGTGAGCTTGGTTATGCGGAAGAGAGTCACTAATTTTAATTTAAAATCATTGTTTCAGAAGCGAAGCTACTATTTATGATTTTAATAAAAATGCTGAGCCTTGTTTAAGATGTCTTGGCGTGGATTCTTAAAATTTGCTATAGCATGCCATGAGGTCGTTACTGGGAAGTGACACGCCAAGATAATATTGTAGCATGATAAGTTTACTATTTACAAAAGGTTTTGGCCTACCTGAGCCTGAAACGTGCGATAAATGAGAGGCGGCAGTGGTAACGTATAACAAGGCGTTCTTGCCGACGCTGAAAGCAGATTTCCTCTTTTTTACGTTGGGTTATGGCGCGGCAAAACAGCAACGCTATGCAAATAAAAAAATGAGCTTGGTATTTTTACAGTCAACACTTGGTGAAATTGAAGAAAAACTTTCTTCACCTGATACATATAAACTTATACGTATTGCTGGATTGATCCGACAGCTTCTGTTTGATCAACATAGCGTATTACCTATCGCACAAAAAGAATTTGGTGGCAAAATTACATTTAGTGTCAATGCATACACCATTGAAAAAATGATTGAAAATGACATAAAGATAATAGGAAGGCCGCCAACTGAGGCAGTAGCTGGCCACTTAGACTTCATGTCTGATCAAATTGAGCTTACATCTGATAAATACGGTAAACTTAAAGTTCTGTATGTGAATGGCAAGTTCTTTAGCATTAAAGACATAATAAAATACGTTGCAAACAAACGTGGCGGCATACACTTAGATGAAAAGAACTTAGACTCGGAACAACAAATACTTGATTCCTTATCAAGGCGGTTACATATGCAGGGTGTCGAGTCTGTGTTCACACAAATATTTTATATTGCAAAAAATATTATTAAATCGGCTAAGAAAAGTGGCATATATTGCGCCTAACCAGTACATCCAGCGGATTGCCAAAAGCGCCGTTTTTTTGTGTTATTCGCTGCCGCTCATTATCACACAAAAAACCGTCACTTTTGGCAATAGCTAATGTAGGCGTTAGCCATAGAACTTAGTATATATGATTCAAAACATTCCAAAACATGAAGATTTTGTTAATTCTGGTCTTTCTTTATTGAACTTTTCGTGGGAAACCGTTGCATCTTTATTGACCGATCTTGATAACGCTGAAGGATGGGGGGGGGAGCGACGTAGATGAAGTTAGCGATGCTTTTTGGCAGGCGTCTAAGCAGAGATTAACGACATCTCTTGCTGTGGCGCAGCAAGGAGTTGAATTCATGCTGAAAGGCAAAATTGCAGAAATAAGTCCATATCTACTAATCTCAGGTACACCCAAAGACTGGCCGTCCTCATGCGATAAAAAAGATATTAGTTTTGCTGATTTTCATACGATAGACGCCAACGACCTGATAAAAGTGCACAATACTTTCTCAAACGAAAAGCTTTCAGATTCATTCATTTCAAAATTCGAAGATCTTCGAAAAAAAAGGAATGCAATCATGCATACCGTTGATCGAAGGCTGGATCTTCATGTTACAGATGTTATTGTGGAAATCTTGTCAGTACACAAGCATCTATTTCCTGATGTAAATTGGGTTAGCGCCAGAAGAGAATTTCTTGAAAAAGCTCCTCTAACAGAGCTTCACTCCTATGATTATGTTGAACCACAGTTGATTTGGGAATTCTCTCTTATAACCGAACTATTAAAACCTGCTCATATGATGGAATTTTTCGATTTTAATAAAAAAAGACGAAGGTATATATGTCCAGATTGCCAGTATGAAAGCCGCGATTCAGAATTTAAACCAAAAACAGCGTTATTAGAACCAAATACCTCGAAGTCAAAAAGTTTGTATTGTTTCGTATGTGAGAACAGCATTGAAGTTGAAAGAACTGATTGTACGAGTGAAGAATGCCCTGGGAATGTAGTTTCTGTTGAATATGCAACTTGTGCAACATGTGGATACACTGTCGGCTAACAAGTCTAATGCAGCCGACGCAAAAAGCAGCGCGGCTGATTAGCAGCGTTCGCCTTCCTTTCAACTAAAAAGTTTTGCATTGACCTTCATTGTTTTAGTACCTATAATAGGTCTGTAATATAGGATTCAATATTTGGTATCAGAAAGGGGGCTCTATGCGACAGGCAAAATTTAGCGTTAAAGAGGAACAAGCATATTTTTTGAATAGTTTTAAAGCTTATGGGTTTAAGGATAAAAGTTCTATGCTCCGAACAGCTATTGACCATTTTAAAAATAAATTGGAACTTGAAAACCTAAGAAAATCTGCTGAATTATATTCTGAAATTTATTCTGAAAATGATAATCTAAGAGAATTGACCGAAACAGCCATAACCGGATGGCCGGAATGACAATACTAAAAAGGGGCATGATTATTGATGTAAATCTTGATCCAACACAGGGTTCAGAAACAGGGAAAGTCAGACCGTGTATAATTGTAACCAATGATGTTTATAATGAAAGAGTCCCTGTTATTCAAGTTGTTCCAATTACTGAATGGAGTGCAAAAAAAGTTCGAATAAAAACTAATGTTGAAATCTATCCTTCACAAGATAATGGCCTATCAAAAAAATCCGTAGCAGATTGTTTGCAAACACGTCCTATTGATCATCGTCATAGGATGATAAAAATTCGTGGAAAATTGTCGCTTCCTAAGATACAGGAAATAAATCAGGCTTTAAAAATTGTTTTTGAGCTTAATTTGTAGCTATAATCACCAGAGGCGAACAAATCATTACACTTGACCGCCAACGCATTGCCGTTTTTTAAAGTACGTGGTTTTAACATGCGTACCATAATATTGGGGATTTCTTCCCGTTAAAGGTCAAGGTTCCCGCGGTCAACAAACACCTGAAAAACATCTTTGAACCGCAAAAGCGAGCGCTAACCCCGCAGCAAGCTCCGGGGAATGCGCTCGCTGTTGCAGTTCAATAATTGTGATATTGTCAAGCTATCTGAACTTCAAAACGTCTGGCGAAATAGCCTTCAAAAAAAAGGGGGGTTATCCGGCTTTCTGTTTAATATCCAAATTGTTGCAATATACATCTAAAAAAACTGTTTTTTGCTAATTTTTGGTCAATAATTATAAAGGCTGCGGGATTAGTAAGAAACTATATAATAACTGGTTAGACAAAAGTCAAATGAAGATATGATCATTAACTCGAAAAGCTTTCTATCCTTAGCTGAAAAGATTATCGCTGGTGGCGCTCCAGACATCAAAGAATACAGGGCCATTGCATCTGTGCCTGATAAAGATGTTTTTTATTTGCTGGCAGGTGCTGACGTCTTGCGAAATGCATCCTTTGGACGACGTATTCATTTTTGTACCATCTGCAATGGGAAGTCAGGCATATGCACGGAAGATTGCGCCTTCTGTTCTCAATCCAAGGTTTCCAAATCAGAAGTTCCCGTTTATCCTCTCTTGCAAAAGGAGAACCTTCAGAAAGGCGCTCTATACGCGGCGGACACACCGATAAACAAATACTCAATAGTGACGAGTGGTAGAGGGTTGTCGAAAAGCGAATTAGCGAATGTTGCTTCAGCCATTTCAGAACTAGATCAGAAAGCATTAGACTACTGTGTATCACTCGGAATTCTTGATCCAGATGGTTTTAGGGTTTTGAAGAAAGCAGGTGTAACCAGATATCATCACAATTTAGAGACGTCGAAGAGTCATTTTAGGAACATCTGCACTACACATACTTACGAAGAGAGAGTTAAAACGCTTCGTGCAGCTAAAAAGGCAGGTCTTTCCGTTTGCGCAGGTGGCATATTTGGAATCGGGGAAACATATAAACAGGTTCTTGAGCTTGCTCTAACTCTCAAAGAGCTTGATGTAGATGCCATTCCAATAAACTTCCTGACCCCTATTAAAGGAACACCGCTGGAGAAGGCCAATAATTTAACCCCTCTTAGATGCTTAAAAATCATAGCACTATTCCGTTACGTCCTGCCCGAAAAGGAAATCATTATATGTGGTGGCAGGGAAAACAATCTTCGACATTTGCATCCTATGGTTTTTTATGCCGGTGCAAGCGGCATCATGACTGGGAATTATCTGACTGCTAAGGGTCGATCCCTTCAAGATGACATAGAGATGTTGGAGGAACTTAAGCTCCGGATAAGGCAATAAATTTAATTTAACCATACAGGTTTTCAATCCATCGAATAGCTTCTGTGTAACTGATATTACCAAGATAGCGCTGTGTTGTGGACAGATTTGCATGCCCAAGGATTACCTTGCTGCAGGGAGTTTCAAAATGGGCTAAAATCGATTTAATCAGCCAGAACATGATAAACACCCCCGCCACTGAAAAGCACTTTACAATTGATCTTTCTTTGATATATTTTTATTTATTTTAAGACCCTCAAACTTATCCTTATGAAAGATTACAGACCAATTATCGGCATTACAATGGGCGATCCTGTCGGCATCGGCCCGGAGATTATCCTGACAGCCCTTCGCAAGCCTGCCACGATTGATGAGATCAAATCACACAGTTATGCGCTTACCCCGGGCTGCTATGTAGGTGCGGAAGAAATGGGAAACGACGGTGTGCCTTTCGAGAAAAAAATGGCCGAATTCTCTGCCACCCTTTACCAGCAATTCAACAAGGCCGATCAACTCGAAACCACGATCCGAAAGAATCTGGAGGTGTTGGGCAATGGGAAGTAAACTGACTCGGTATAGCGATCTGCTAACTGATATCAAAACGCGCATTCGTCAGGCCCAGACCAGAGCCGTGATGTTGGCCAGTGCGGAAATGATTATCATGTACTGGGATATCGGTAGAATGGTTGAAGAGCGTCAGCATCTCGAAGGCTGGGGAGCGGCAGTTATTCCGCGATTGTCCCGAGATATCCACAATGACTTGCCTGAGATAAAGGGTTTTTCGGAGCGAAATCTCAAACGCATGATTCGTTTTTATCGTGAGTACCCAGGTCTTGTCGAAAAAGTGCCACAAGCTGCGGCACAATTGCCGGAGCAGGCAGCAAATGAAAAAGGGTCAATGGAAGCTTGGCCACAAATAGAATTTACCGATGACCGGGAGGGCTGCCTGTTCACCGTAATAGTTCACCGTAAAAGTTCACCGTAAAAGTTCACCAAAAAGTTCGGAGAAAAGTTCACTGAAAATCATTGAGATCATGCAGAATAACCCTGGTGTGACTATTGCAGAGCTTTCGAAACAAGTAGGAATCAGTGACCGGGCGATTGAAAAGCAAATTTCAAAACTTAAAGAGCAAAATCTTATTCGCCGTATTGGTCCGGCTAAAGGCGGTCACTGGGAGGTGGTTGAATGACTCACTTAACCGAAGAAACTCTGGAACAAACCACCGTCGCCTGACTCGAAGCCCTCGGCTACACAGCTCTACTGATTATTGTTTGCCTTAGGAGTATGAATGTATTGAAATGAAGAAAGCGGCTTAATTAACTATCAACATTTTTAGGCCCCGTCCAAATAATTGAAGAACCCCGCAGCAAGCTCCGGGGAATCTTCGACTGTAAGGAATTCTGTCAATTTTTTGATTCGCTCGCTAACCCCGCAGCAAGC
>JAUWOH010000295.1 GCA_030612225.1 Desulfobacteraceae bacterium | reverse complement strand
ATAAAGGTCAAGGTGGATGCTATTATCAGGGCTGGAAAAAAAATACAGGATGTGATTATCCGGCCCGACGATATTATTATCGTTCCGGAAAGTTTTTTCTAATAAACACATTGAGACCTATGCGGTGAACAATCAGGAGTAGATTAAAATGGAAAACATCGACGAATATCCTTCCGAAAATATCGACTTGCGGGATTACCTGCATGTAATTTTGAAACGCAAATGGACCATGATCACGATTTTTACCGTAATTGTGGTCACGGTTGCCATCAAATCCTATACGGCAATACCAATCTACCAGGCCACTACCCGGCTGATTATTGAGAAAGAAAATCCCAACGTGCTCTCTATTGAAGAGGTCATGGACATAGACGCATCAGGCACCGACTACTATCAGACACAATACAAAATAATTGAAAGCCGGACCGTGGCCAGAGAAGTCATAAGGCGCCTCAATCTAAATAATAGCGAAGAGTTCTTCCCAAAGCCGAAAGATAATTTCCTGACCGGTATAAAACGCACTGTTCGTGAAATTATCAACTCATATAAGGCCCTTTTAACCCTGTTCAAAACCGAAAAGGAAGACGCGGCTCAGGAAAAAGAAAAATCTGAAAACTATGAGGAAGGCTATGAGATGAATAGTGCACTTGTATCAGCCTTTATAGGAAGGATAAATGTCAGCCCGATCCGTAACAGCCGTCTTGTGGATATCAGCTTCCAGGCTAAAGACCCTGTGCTTGCCAAAAAAAATGTTAACACGCTTGCAATGGTTTATATTGCTCAGAACATGGATATCAAGCTCAAGGCTGCCCAGCATGCTACAAAATGGCTTCACGGCCAGATCGGGGAGAAACGAAAAAATGTGGAAAAGGCCGAGCAGGCACTGCTTAAGTACAAGCAGGAACAACATATTATTACAGACTTCACAAGCGACGTGGAAAAAATCACTGCGCAGAAACTGGCAGAACTGAACACCCGGGTTGTGGATGCGCAATCAGCAAGGGTTGAGGCGGAAACCCGTTACAATCAGGCTGCGGCCATGAAGGGCTCTGCGGACATGCTCGATTCCGTGCCGGAGGTGCTCAATAACCAACTGATTCAGCAGATAAAGTCAATGGAGGCTGAGTTATACAAGAGGATGGCCGAGCTTTCCAAAAAATACGGAAAAAAACATCCGCGCATGGTAGCTGTCGAGTCCGAACTCAGAGCCGTTAGAAAACGAAAAGCCCAGGAGATAAAACGTGTAATAAACTCCCTTAGAAACGAATACAAGGTGGCACTGGCCGGGGAGAATTCCTTAAAAAAGGCCTTTGCAGAGCAAAAAGAGGAAACGTTTGGCCTTAATCAAAAGGCCATCCGGTACAGTGTACTCCGGCGAGAGGCAGAGAGCGCCAGGCATATGTATGACATGCTGTTCAACCGTTTCAAGGAGGCCACCCTGACCGAAGATATGAAAATCGGAAATATCCGGGTTGTTGACAGGGCGGAAGTGCCAAGGTCTCCGGTAAAACCGAACAAAAAACGTAATATACTTCTTGCCATTATTGTAGGTCTGGCAATGGGAACAGGTATTTCTTTCTTCCTTGAATATCTGGATAATACCATCAAACATGCCGAAGATATAGAACAATACTTAAATATCCCTTATCTTGGCACCATCCCGATGTTTCCTGCAAAAAACGATTCACAGAATAAACCGGAAAATGAACTGATAACCGTCGGCTCTTTAAATTCAGTGGTGAGCGCGGCGTACCGCGATATCCGGACCAACATCTTATTTTCATCCGCAGAAGCAAAGCCGCAGATCATCCTGGTCTCCAGTGCGGTTCCGCTGGAAGGAAAAAGCATTACGGCGGCAAACCTGGCAGTTACCATGGCTCAGGCAGGCAGCAAGGTCCTTATCATCGATTGCGACATACGAAGGCCAAATATCCATAAGTTCTTCAGCATCAATAAGGATCGCGGGATTTCGAACCTTTTAACAGGTGACTATAATGCCGGCAGTGCAATAGTACACACAAAAATACCCAATCTGGATGTTCTCGCAAGTGGTTCTTGTGTGCCGAATGCTACCGATATTTTAGGAACAAAACGCTTAGACGATTTGCTGGGTGCCCTGCGAAAGTATTATGACAATATTATAATTGATTCTCCACCTTCCACACTCCTCGCCGATGCGGTTGTACTCTCGAAATCAGTTGACGGAATTATAATAGTCGTTCGTGCGGCCGATACGGCGAAGAAAATTGTAAAAGCTGGTGCCGAGAAGTTTTTAAATGTCGGGGCAAAGATCCTCGGCACTGTCCTTAATGGTGTAGTATTGAGCAAATACTCGCATTATTATCGGTATCCTTACTATTTTTCAGATGAGCACGAAGGAAGAAACAAAAGGTTAAGAGGTAAAAAAGAACCGAAATCCGTCAACAAGCAACCCGTAACCAGCAAAGCCAGTTGAAGCAAAGCGAAAATTTATCCGCCTCTGGAGGATCCCGCTGAAGGCGGGGCAACCAGCAAAGCCTGTTGGAGCGAAGCGGAAATCCCGCTGAAAGCGGGGCAACTAATTTCAAAAAAGAAGTACGCTGGTAAGGCAAAGGTAAAGGACGTCCAAAAGACCTCCTTTTTAAACTCCTAATTTGTCAGCAAAACGTTAATGCAATTCTCATAACTTTCAATCCACATCCTATGCCACTTATGATCTCCCCTGTCCGGGTTCTCCGGTGCTGCCAGCCACAGTTCGTGAATATATTTAGCTCGATTCATATCTGCAATGGCTTTAGTCCTGTCCGGCGGCATGGAGGCGCAGCCTATAAACAAGGCTGCTACGAAAGCGATTATAAAACAGGCCATTGTTACGATTAGATATTGTTTCACAAGCCCCCCTATGTACTTAAAGATAATATTAACATACTCTCACCTTGATTTATCTATCGGGACTTAGTCAAAAAACTTTAGAAAAATGTTCAATTTTTGCTTGCCCTGTTCAATACCGTTTCACGGTCAGCCGCAGGCGGATTTAACCGGGGCCTGCCCTGTTCAATCTTCAATCATCAATTTTCAATCCCCAATCTCTCCCCCCCTCTTTTTCATCTAAATCTTCAATTCTCAATATTCATCATTAGTTCTTAATCGCTTCTCGTTTTTCGTTACAACCAGTACCCAGTAACCAGCAACCAGGAACGAGCAACCGGTATCAATCTTCAATTCCCAATCTCCCCATCTAAATTTTCAATTCCCAGCCTCCTGTTTGACAGGAAAAATTCCTGTTTCACGAGAATTTCCTGTTTCACAGGAAGGATTATTGCTGAACAGATTTATCTCACCTTGCTATAACCAACTGAAATTAAAGTATTAACCCAAATATATCGCTTTGGCATGATTCTTGGATAATGCTATTGGTACTAACTTCTTTAATCGGCGATTGAAGATTGCCGATTGACGATTGGGGAAGGAAAGGCGGGCTCCGCGAAAGACCCTGCCGCAGACAATACACAACCGCTATTTTTGTAGAAAATAGTAATAAACACAGCAGGTTGTTAATGATAATCGATTGTAATTCAGGAGGCGGAGCTGTATCAGGCTTTTGCAAAGGTCTCACCGATTTTTTATAAAAATTAAAGGAAAGAGACCTTTGAAAAATGGTAATTTATGTTCGAGTTCAAGGAAGGCGAAAATTTCAACCAAAGGAATATATGGAATATTTCGAGGATTGAAATTTGAGCCTGACGAAGAAATCGGGCATAAAGTGCCGTTTTGCAAAGGTCTCGGAAATAAATATGAGCAATAGAAGCGTTGTAGCAGACAAAAATTTTGCGCTTATCGGTGCCGGCGGTTACGTTGCGCCAAAGCATATGAAAGCTATTAAAGATACAGGAAACAATCTGGTGGCGGCATCGGACAGTTCCGATTCCGTGGGGATTCTCGACAGTTTTTCCTTTGGTGTTGATTTTTTTACTGAATTTGAGCGCTTTGATCGTCATGCTGAAAAGCTTAAAAGGCTTGGGGAAGATAGGCGAATACATTATGTCAGTATTTGTTCACCAAATTATCTTCACGATGCCCATATTCGGTTTGCTTTAAGAATTGGAGCAGATGCTATTTGTGAAAAGCCGCTTGTTCTAAATCCCTGGAATTTAGACGCGCTGGCTGATATTGAAAATGAAACAGGCAGGAAAATCTATAACATACTACAGTTGAGGGTGCATCCGGCGATTATTTCTTTAAAGGAAAGGATTGAAAAGACACAGGCATCTGAAAAACATGATATTATCCTCACCTATATCACATCAAGGGGAAAGTGGTACTTTCATTCATGGAAAGGAGATATCATAAAATCGGGCGGGATAGCCACAAATATCGGAATACACTTTTTTGATATGCTAATGTGGATATTCGGGGATGTAATACATCAGGAAGTTCATTTTGCAAACGAAAGAAAGATGGCGGGGTTTATGGAGCTTGAAAAGGCAAATGTGCGATGGCTTTTGTCTTCAGACAGGAATGATCTGCCAAAAGCGGTAAAGGCGGATGGGAAAACAACATTCAGATCAATAACCGTTGA
>JAUWOH010000233.1 GCA_030612225.1 Desulfobacteraceae bacterium | reverse complement strand
AAGAATAGTCTTCACAGTTTTTACCTTTAATGGTTTTGTTTGTTCTACCCATAAAGAGAGGTAATGGAAAATATAATATCCGAAAACATACTGTATTTTATATGAAAATAAAGCTGATGTCAATGTAAACCAGAAAAATAGAGTTTTCGGAGGGGACGGTTTGAAACTTCTCGTAGCGTAGATCCCGTCTTTAACGAAAGGAAAGCAAGTCCCATGCTTCGCCTCTGGCTTCAGGCTACGCTTTCCAGCTACGCCTTGACAAGACGCAGGGCAAGAACCAGGCACAACCGTGAACCGGCTTGCCGGGCAAAGCCTGGATGTAGAAAAACCGGCAGAAGCGTTATCAAATAGGGTCCGGCACTACTTTGCTCAGTGGAATAAAAGTTTATGAACTTGGCCCAAAATTAAATACGTTCATCAACAATACAAAAGTATGAAGGACAAATTTCTATTTTCTAATTTCAGCGTTCCGTGAATGCTTACGATTTGTTTTCCGGGAGTGATAGGTTTTTATAAATTTTTTAATAATTTGGATATTTTCATCGTGTGTTCCTAGAAAGCTTATGCCGGTTTCATATTTACCGGATTTATCTTTTTTTGAATGGGCGACTTTTCCTTTTACTTCCATTATATTATTTTCAAGGTCGATGGACATGAGCAAAATAAATTCTGATTCTATGGAAGATGCTGATTTTAGAAGGATTCCACCCTGGCTGATATTTAAAGTTTCACCCATTCCTTCCCCGATTTCATTACCTTCTTTATCAACGCAAACATAAGAAACAACGTTACGTGTTTCTACCCTTGGATATTCCCTTTTATTTGATATTGGCATAATAATATTTTTTGCCTGCAATGGGCAGGCATCCTACAACAATTGATCAGGATTCAAGGATTCGAGGGGTCAAGGATTCTAGTGAAAATCACCGAAAAACAAATACATATAGAAAATTTCCCGACTCTTGGGACCATCTTTTTATATAGACATACTTTAAAAACATTAAAGAGTAAGGGCAGAGAAAACGTAAGTGTTTATGCTATCTGTATCAAAGCATTTGCATTAACTTGAACCCTTGACCCCTTGACTCCTCGAATCCTCTTCTCCAACTAATTTGGAGAAGAACCTTATTTAAAAACTAAAGAGCACACCGAGTTGAATGGCAAACCCTGATATATCCAAAGAGTCATCATTTGCAACCCATCCATTATATGTTGTTACATAAAAAGAGGTATCTATATAGTCTATACTGGCGGAAAAAGAGACTCTCTTTCCACCAACAGTAAAACACAACCCGGGCATAAATGATGTTTCACCGGAAAGCTTGACATCGCTACTGTCAGATAGTGATCCGTCCCATTTTGGGTCAAATTTAATTACACTGACATGGGGGCCTAATGTTGCATGTTTGGAGATTTTAAAACGAAGAGCCAAATCGGCTAAATACATGGATGAATGAAAGGCACCGTTGAGAAGAAAGCCAACACCTCCGGTTACATCAATATTAAGAGCGGAAGTGTCAATTCTCATCCCTGCTTTCAATGTAGGCATCCATGACCCGCTTCCGCTAATGGTATCTGAAGAATAGGTCCAACCTGAAGAGCGACTGACCTTGAAACCATCAATATCAGGGCTAAACAAAATTGAAGCAGGCTTTAAGTCCAAAATAAAACTTGCACCGGCAAAACATGGTGTTGATATCATTGCTACAAAAAATGCTATACAGATAATTAATGCTTTTTTCAATTTTTCTCCTTGCGTTTAGTAAGAATGAACAACACAGATCCAATACACTATGCTTCAGACAAATTATTAGAAATTTACAAAAGATTTGTATAATTAAATCATAAAAGTGGCAAGTCAAATTATCTCCCGTTTCAAATTATCTTCCAAAATTTGCTTTATATGCCACATGAGCCTCTTCATGAAGAAGGTTTTCCTGACCAATATATCGTGGCGAGAAATGGAAGATAGTAAATTGTTTTACGCTTGCCATGGCTGCGATTGTGCCAGCCTGGCGGGCGGTGAGATGATTTTTAGTTTCGGCAATAATTTTATGCTTATCAAGAAAGGCGGCTTCAATAAAAAGATGATCCGAATCTTTTGCAAAGTCGATAATTTTATCTGCATTAGACTCATTATATACAACATCTGCGATATAAGTTACTTTCTGGCCTGGTGTTATAATGGCGATTTGTCTTGAAAGATCACCTAAAAAAAATATCTTTTTCTCTGAAATTCCTTTTTTGATGTTTGTTTCAAATTCAGAATCCGGGGGTTTGTGATTGAACAAAGCCTGTTTAAATTCATGAAGCCAAGGGCCTGTTTCGAGACCAAGAGAATCTAAACCGTCTTTTTTTATATTGACATGAAAACGTTCTCTGATGGAAAATCCAAGGCAGGGAATACTGTGGTCAAGCACTACTGCGGATATTGACAGGGCGGGTTCTTCAAATAAAATGTTGCTGAAAGGTTTTACCTTTGCAGGACGGACAGGGCGGAATTTATCACGACAAAGGTACAGGTTAGTAATCAGATGTTTTGGATGTACTTCTGTTAAATGAAAGCCGAACTGATTGGAAAAATTATCTACCAGATTCCATGAGTATGAGGCAAGTTTACCTTCAACATTTTTAAGAAAACCGGCCGGACCATACATATAAATAATTTTTTTCCGGCCAAGAAAGAGACGAAGCAGTCTGTCAAACCCGCAAAAATGATCAATATGTGTGTGTGTAATAAATACATGACTGATTTTGAGGATATCCCTTGATGAGAGTGAATGGATATCGCCCAGATCAAACAGGACGGCACGTTTTTCCAAAAGAAATGGAATAAAAAGAACCGGGTCTTCAAAAACCGAATTAATAAGCCTGGGGTGAAATAAAGGGCGCATTATTATGGCAGGAATTTATTAACTTGCCTGTTTATTACTGTATAAATTTCTTCGTCGGAACCGAATATATCAACAGTATCTTTGTGATTTATCAGCTGTTCCAGAACAAAAGCCGTAACATAAATACTTACAACATGGGGCTGTGGCACCAGGTTTCTGAGTGGAGAGATCTGGTAGTCAACGTCAAAATCGTCTGCACGGCCCAGTTTATCAAGGCACATCTTGATCTGTTCTTCAAGAGAGTTTTTGCTTGTTGTTTCAACAAGACTGTTTTCTACAAGTTTCATAGCAATTGCATTAGACAAAGGATCGATACAGTCGAAGACACCTTTTATCGCCATCCTTCGGGCATGTTCCTTTGAGGATTCTATTTTTGATATGATACTTGCTTCCCGTGTACTGGGTCTAAATATCTTTGCCATTTTATGAAACCTTTCTTTTAGAAAAATCTGTATTAAATGGGAAAAGTTATGCTTGCCACAAAGACACGAAGAAAGAATATAAAATATATTCGTAAGCGTTCACGGTTCAGGGTTCACGGTTCAGAGGTTAATTGCTTTGCGATTTTAAGTTCAGTACAGGTTCGGTTAGTGTCCACACATTCCTTTCAGTGGCAGGCAGGGACGTATCGTAAGAATTTAATACATTTCACATTGGATTCAGAATCAAAACTTTCTTTTACGGGATCATATGTCATATCCCACTCTGAATCAGTTTAACCTTGAACTTTGAACCTTTGAACCGTGAACGGTTACCTTAATGTCTTTGTGACAAAATAAATTCAGCTTTGAATAAAAAAATATTTAATAGTAAAAAAAAAAAAATGCAATGAAAATTATATTTCTTCGACTACAATTTGAACCTTCTTTTGCCCGTTCCATCGATTCCAGCGCAGCCTGAATGCAATCCGGTCAAAATTATCCTTTAATGGAGAGCCGGTATGAGCATTAAAATGAATGGCATTGAAAATTTTTGGCATCTTTACTGTGGGCTGTTTTAAAAGCATACTCCTGTGGTTTTTTCCTACAATTTTTGAAGAAAAAACCTCTACATTTTTTGCTATAAAAAGCGGTTCAGGATTACCATTGCCAAAGGGTGTTAAAGATTCGATTTCATTAATTAGCCTGTCTGAAATATCGTCAAAGCAAAGTTCACAATCAATGGAAAGTTTTGGAGTAAAATCAACGGGTTTTATTCCTGCTGCAACTGTATTGTCAAAATTGGTTTTAAAACGACCGATATTCTTTGGCTCTATTTTCAACCCTGCAGCCATTGAATGACCGCCAAACTGAACAAGGTCGTGGGAACATGCGGTAAGTCCCTCATAAAGGTCAAACCCGGGAATACTTCTTGCCGAACCCTTTCCAATACCATTTTTTGTAGATATAACTACAACCGGACGAAAATAATTATCAACCAGTCTTGAAGCAACGATTCCAAGCACACCTTCGTGCCAGTCCCCGGCTGATAAAACAAGGGAGCTTTTTTCCAGTTCATCGGGATTTTCAGAAAGATAAGCATGAATATTGTTAACGATTTCCTGTTCAATGTTCCTTCTTAAAATATTTAAATTGTTAAGAGATGTTGCCATTTGAAAAGCATCATTTAAGTTTTTAGTTGTCAGTATTTCAACTGAAAGCTTTCCATGTTCCATTCGTCCTGAGGCATTTAAACGCGGTGAAATCTTAAAGGCGATATCTTCAGAGTTTATATAAGAGTTTTCTATATGACTTATTTTAAGAAGAGCCCTAATTCCGGGTCGATTATTTTTTGTTTTAATGACTTGGACTCCTGAACTTGCAAATATACGGTTTTCGTCAATAAGGGGTACTGAATCAGCCAGTGTGCCGAAGGCAACAAGATCACAAAGGTCTTTTAGATTTGGTTCCGGCCGATCCTTCCAGAAATTCATGTCACGCATATATTTTCTAAGACAGATGATAAGGACAAATGCCACACCGACACCGGCGAGATTATCAAAACCGGCAGTGCAGTCATGGCGTTTTGGGTTTACAACTGCGATGGCTCTTGGGAGTTTATTTGATATAATATGATGATCAGTGATTATTACATCTATTCCTGCATCCTGTGCCATTTTTACAGCATCATGACTGCCGGAGCCGCAGTCAACGGTGATTATTAAATTTATTCTGTTCGGTATTGCATAGTCTGAAATATGCATAGTCTGAAGACTGTACCCTTCTTTGACTCTGTGTGGAATATAATAATGCACGTCGGCATCGGTATGTTGAAAAAACTCCAAAAGAATAGAGGTTGATGTGATGCCGTCAACATCGTAATCTCCAAAGATTAGAATTTTTTCAGAATTTATTATGGCTTTATATATACGACAAACAGCGGTATCCATATCCTTTATGGAAAATGGTGAGCGTATATTATTAAGAGAAGGGTTAAGAAATTTCAGAGCATTTTCAGCGGTATCAATCTTTCGGTTTACAAGAAGGGTCGCGGTGATTCGGTGGCATTTGAGAGTATTACAAAGGTTTTTAACTGATTGAATATCCGGCTGAAG
>JAUWOH010000106.1 GCA_030612225.1 Desulfobacteraceae bacterium | reverse complement strand
TGGTATAGCTTTTTTGATAATGCTGTCTATTCTTTCACTTCCGTCAAGAACTAATCCAAAACCGCCATTTATCGCATTTCCTATTCCTACTCCTCCCCCGTTATGCAGGGCAACCAGGCTCATACCCCTGGCGGCATTTCCTGCAAAACACTGAGTTGCCATATCCGCCATTATATTGCTTCCATCCTTTATATTGGCGGTCTCTCTAAATGGTGAGTCCGTACCACCTGTGTCATGATGGTCTCTACCAAGCATTACGGGGCCTGTTTCTTTGTTTCTAATCATTTCGTTAAATTTTAGTGCTATCTTCATTCTTCCCAGGGCATCCTGATATAATATCCTGGCCTGAGTGCCCACAACAAGTCTGTTCTTGTCTGCATTTTTTATCCATATATAATTATCTCTATCCTGAAACCTTCTTTCAGGATCTATACATTCCATGGCAGCTTTATCGGTTTTTAAAAGATCTTCTCTTTTGCCGCTCAGACAAACCCATCTGAATGGGCCATACCCATAATCAAACAGCATCGGCCCCATGAGATCTTCAACATAGGAGGGAAATATAAACCCCTCCAGAGTGTTCTTACCATTTTTACAGACTTCTTTCACGCCCGCATCAAATACTGCTTTTAAAAAACTGTTTCCATAATCGAAAAAATAGGTGCCACTCTCGACCAGGGTATTGATAATATTAAAATGCTGCTTCAATGAACGGTCCACGTGTGTTTTGAATTTTTCTTTATCAGTCTTTAAATACTCCGTTCTCTGATCAAAGGTAATTCCCTGGGGACAATACCCGCCGTCATAAACCGCGTGACATGATGTCTGATCGGTTAATAAATCGATTTTAATACTATTATCCACCGCATATTCCAACAAGTCTACAATATTTCCATAAAATGCAATGGAAATACTTTCTTTTTTGTCCTGATATTTTTTTGCCATCGCGAATGCTTCAGCCGGATTGTCAAAAACCCTGCTAATCCAGCCCTGTTCATTTCGCGTTTGAACTCTTGAATAATCGACCTCTGCAATGATTCCAACACCGTTTGCGATCTCAACGGATTTTCCCTGTGCCCCGCTCATCCCACCAAGACCCGAAGATACAAAAAGGTATCCGCTCAAGTCTTTATCATGAGGTATCCCCAGCTTTGTTCTTCCTGCATTTAAGATGGTGCTGTAAGTTCCGTGTACGATTCCCTGTGGCCCGATGTACATCCATCCGCCGGCGGTCATTTGTCCGTAATTGGCAACGCCTAACGCCATGGCCCTGTGCCAGTTTTCCTGGTCATCAAAAAGCCCGACCATCAGCGCATTGGTTATTATAACCCGTGGTGCTTCCGGCGTTGATGCGAACAATCCCAGGGGATGACCTGATTCAACCACAAGGGTCTGCTCTCTTGTCATGACCTGAAGATATTGTTTGATCAGCCTGTACTGCATCCAGTTCTGGCAGACTTGACCGGTTTCGCCGTAGGTAACCAGCTCATACGGATAAAGCGCAATATTAAAATCCAGATTGTTATCTATCATTACCTGAAAAGCTTTACCTTCAATGCAGCGGCCTTTATATTCGTCAATCGACCTGCCCTTTATTTTTCCATGGGGCCTGAATCGATATCCATAAATTCTGCCGGTTGTTAAAAGCTCGTCTAAAAATTCCGTTGCTAATTTCTTGTGCCATTTTTCAGGAATATACCGCAGTGCATTTTTCAAAGCCAGCCCGGTCTCTTTTCGCGATAAGGTAAAATCCCTGTTAGGCGCTCTTCTGATGCCTTTTATGAACTCAGGCATATCAGGCAGGTCATCAAATACCTCTTCCAGTTTAATCGTCATGGATTCTGAAATATCTTTATTTTGAATCATTTTTTCACACTCCCCAGGTTTTTTCTCAAGTCAAA
The DNA here is from genome assembly GCA_030612225.1 of Desulfobacteraceae bacterium. Taxonomy (GTDB): domain Bacteria; phylum Desulfobacterota; class Desulfobacteria; order Desulfobacterales; family JAUWMJ01; genus JAUWMJ01. The sequence continues at coordinate 7,235 of JAUWOH010000106.1, read as the reverse complement.
GGAAGATTAGTGCCAAATCTTGTTTGAGGTTTGACAGCCTATTCGTTAAATGAAATTTCGCCTACACGAAGACATGCATGCAGATGCGCATCCCCGCTGGTTCCCGGTGCAGGAGACAGTTCAGGCACCTCAACCTTGCAACGATCTATTACATATGGACAGCGGGTATGAAAAACACACCCGGACGGAGGATTGATCGGTGACGGAACATCTCCTTCTAGGATCTGTTTTTTCTTCCTTATAGTAGGATCAGGAACCGGAATGGCGGATATTAACGCATTGGTATAGGGATGCAAAGGGCTTTCATAAAGGGTGTCGGCATCTGTATATTCCACGATTTTCCCCAGATACATCACAGCAATACGATCTGAAATATGTTTTACTACTGATAGATCGTGAGCGATAAAAAGATAAGACAGTTTCATTTCCTCCTGAAGTTCTAAAAGCAGATTTAAAATCTGTGATTGAATCGATACATCAAGGGCTGATACAGGTTCGTCGCAAATGATCATTTTTGGTTTTAGAGCGATTGCTCTTGCTATGCCGATTCGTTGACGCTGACCGCCGCTGAATTCATGTGGAAATCGGTTAATAGCATTTTCGTCAAGTCCTACTCGAGCAAGCAGTTTTTTTACTTCCGCCTTTCTTTTTTCGGGAGTCCCGATCCTGTGAATTATAAAAGGCTCCTCAAGAATTTCGCCGACTGTCTGCCTTGAGTCTAAAGATTCAAAAGGGTCTTGAAAAATAATCTGTAAATCTCGCCGCAACTCCCTTAGTTCCTTGCGGCTAATATGCGACATATCTTTCCCTGCAAATATTACTTTTCCTCCAGTCGGCTTATAGAGTCTAACTATACTGCGACCGACCGTTGTTTTTCCACAACCGGATTCCCCCACCAGCCCGACGGTTTCGCCGGCTCTTACTTTAAGGGAAACGCCGTCAGCAGCATACACTTTACCAATCCTCCGCCAGAGTATACCTCCGTGAATGGGAAAGTGCATTTTCAGGTTATTAACTTCCAGTAAATATTCGGACATTTATATCTCACTTAATAAAGATGGCGTCGTAGAAAGTCCCATCTACTGCGTTGCAGCGGTTTTTCAGGAACTCGGCATACTACATGTATTGCCTCGTCCCTGAAATACCTCTGCGCCTTTTTATCCCGCTGATTTTTAGCGGGGGTATATGGAACTTTCTACTTAGCACCCCAAGGGCATTTCCTGCGGGCACCATCGGTGATACTTTTTACGAAACGTTTTAAGTATTAAGCATTTGATAAAACGGCCATTTATATTAACCCAAAACATAAAACTTAACACCTAAAACCTGATGAATTCGACTTTTTACGAATTCATCAATAAAGGAAACAACTCACAAAATGGTCCTCACCTACCGATTTCAGTACCGGTGGTTCGATTTCGCAACACGGCATGGCCTTTGGGCATCTGTTTTGGAATCGGCACCCTTTGGGTAATTCGTAAAGACTCGGTACCATACCTTTAATTGTTTTCAACCTGACTTTTCTTTCATTTTCAAGTCTCGGAATCGATGAGAGTAAACCTATGCTGTAAGGATGTTTAGGATTCTTAAAGAGTTCTTCCACCGGAGCTTTTTCTGCTACTGTACCGGCATACATTACCATTACATCATCACAGATTTCAGCGATAACCCCGAGTGCATGTGTAATGAAAATGATGGCCATGCCGGTTTCGCGCTGCAAAGCTTCCATCAATTTCAAAATCTGTGCCTGTATGGTCACATCAAGGGCTGTTGTAGGTTCATCTGCAATCAGGATATCCGGTTCGCCTGCAAAAGCCATTGCAATCATAACCCGCTGGCGCATGCCTCCTGAGATCTTATGCGGATATTCCTCCATCCGCTGTATTGGCTCAGGAATACCCACTTTTTGGAGCATTTCAACTGATTTCTTCCGGATCTCTTTATCGTTCATATCTGGAAAATGGAGCTGAAAAACTTCCCCAATCTGCTTACCGATTTTGTGCACCGGGTTCAACGCAGTCATGGGTTCCTGAAAAATCATGGAAATGCCATACCCTCGTATTTCATGCATTTTCTCTGCAGGAAGTGTGACAATGTCCTTATCATGAAAAAGGATTTTCCCTCCCTCAATCATACCGATGGGTTTTGGCAAAAGCCTCATGATAGAAAGAGCTGTTACACTTTTCCCACACCCGGATTCCCCGACAATCCCCAGAGTCTGCCCCTTCTTTACTTCGAAACTGACATTTTCAACCGCTCGAATCCGCCCCTCTTCAGTATCAAAAGCTGTGACAAGGTTTTTAATCTTTAAGATTACTTGTTTGTTCAACTAAAATTCCTTTCGGATAATTTATTTCACTTGAACCCTTGAATCCTTGACCCCTTGGCCCCTTAGGATCACTTCAACTCTTTTGAAGATGATCCATATGTTTTATCTATAAAGGTCACCGGGGGAAACGCCCTTTTCTTTTTCATCGCCTTTTTAGTCTCCTCATACAGCTTTTTGTCATACCAGAAAAGCCCTCCTGTACTACTTGAAAATGGATCAAAAAGACTGTCTGAATGTTTTGTGCCTGGAACTTTTGGGAGCTGCCACCACCGCCAGTATGCCTCACGGACATAGGGAACCATGAAGGTTGGAATAAATGCGCCAATTTCATGGATTTTTTCCTGGATTTTAACTGAGAGGTTTATTCTCTCTTCCTCATCCAAAGAATTGCGATATGCGTCTATCAATTTGTCCATCTCAGGATCGTCAGTATTTGTAATGTTGTTTGTCTGGGGCTTGTGTGCGTTTGTAGAGTGAAAGTGTTCCCAATATTGTGGACGTAAAGAGGTGCTCCATCCGGACCATGCCACATCATGTTTTTTCTCTAGTACTTTTTTATAAGCAGCAGAAGGGTCCAGCTTTTGAATTCTTAGTTCAATGCCGGCTTTTTTGGCCTCCTCCTTAAGCACAACCAGACGAGGTGTATGAGCGTCCTGGCTGTAGCTCACTTCAACTGAAAAGCGCCTGCCGTTTTTTTCCCAGATACCATCGGAGCCTCGCTTCCACCCTGCTTCATTCATATTATAATCGACTTTGTCCAGATCGAACCGCCTGGCACGAATGGTCTTATTGGAATACCTGCCGTATCCCACAAAGCCGTGCTGAAGTCTGAAATAATCGTTTCTAAGCACTTTTTCGATTACCTTTTGGATATTCATGGCGTGAGCAAAGGCGTAACGAACATTTCTGTCCTTAAAAATATCGCGGTCCTGATTGAGCCACATCCCCTGGGCTGACTGCTGGGTATTGTTAAAGAACCATATTTTGTGTACATAACCGTTTTCCACTACGGAAGTTTTAGTTTTGACATGCCAGTATCTGGGCATGGTGATAGGAAAAACATCCACCCTGGCTTTTTTAAAATACTCCCAAATAATATTAATATCTCTAACCACTTTAAAGACCACCCTGTCCACATTAAAACGGTTTTTGAAATAGCGAAGGTCCTTAGCCCACCAGTTCTTTTTCCGCTTGAATTTTATGTACTTTCCTTTTTTGAAATCGTAAATCTGATAAGGGCCTGTATTGGGCGCAATTTTCCAGTTGTATCTTCTGACAAAATCTTCACCCAGTTCACCATAAAAATGCCTTGGTGTGGGACTGATTCCTAATTTTAAATGCAGGTCCGGCTGGGCCTTTGTACTGACCACTGCCAGAGTACGATCTTCATAAACGATCACCTTGTCTATTTCTTTGGAATAATAATCATTATACCATGGTGCAATGATATGCTTTGAACGCATCAATTTCAGGGTATAGGCAAAATCATGGGCCGTTACCTGTATACCGTCCGACCAGCGAGCTTTTTCATTGAGTTTGAAGTACATGGTTTTTTTATCTTTGCCATAAGCCCAGTGAGTTGCAAGCTCCGGAACAATATTCTCTGTATTGGGATGGATTCCAATTAAAGATAACTGATTGCCGAGAATCGCACTTCTGAAACTACTGTTTGAATCAGGTCCCACAACACGGAAGGTCAGCGGAAAACTCAATACCCATGAATTCAGGGCTCCCCCTTTTTTTGCCTCAGGTGATGCAAAGATTGGATCTGAATCATTTGTAAGCCATTTCAGATCAGCGGGGATAGGATTTGTCGAGATTTCAGCTTTGAATACATAAGCTTTATCGCCGGAACCGTCTTCGGCTAAACTTGTTGCTTCACTACTCTTATCTTTGCACGCAAACATTAACATAACCGGCAAAAGCATAAAGATTGCATAGACTGAAATGAGTTTCGGTGGTTTCCTGTTGCTTTTATCCTTCATTATTTAATATATCTCCAACTTTGATGGTCTTATAAAAAGCTATGTTATGCCGCTTTGCAACATTTCAAACTAAAATTAATTGCATATCATATCAATAGTATATGATTTAGATTATTTAAAAGGTATACCACTTCAATATTGCAAATTCGAGATACAACTATTTAAATATCGAATATCGAACAAGGAATTTCGAATGACGAAGTGTGGAATCGCTACGCTCTATCTTTTAAATATTAAAAATGGCAAAATACCTTACTTCGACATTCATTATTCCTTGTTCGATATTCTGCGGTTCAAAACAAACTCGTAAACTTGATTTTTATCATTAAAAAACCAGTTAACATTTAAAGAAAGGTGTTTAAAATTCAAAATACAGGAATCGGAATTCTTCCTTCCGCCCTTCTGCCTCTGTGCCTTCTGCCTTTTTTAGTTTGTTGTTTTTCTACTCATAGGTCGTATGCAGCTTTGGATCAAAGGCCTCCCTGACAGCCTCTCCTGTAAAAGTCACGGTTATCAGTGTAACAATCATTGCAACAACGACTGAACCGGAAATCCACCAGGCATCCAGGTTATTCCAGCCCTGTTGCAGAAGCTCACCCCAGCTGGGTGTTGGTGGGGGTAGTCCGAAGCCGAGATAATCTAAAGAGGTCAGCGCAACGATTCCACCTGAAACCGCAAACGGGGCAAAAGTCACAATGATCGCAATAGTATTGGGGATGATGTGCTTGAATATTATCCTAAGGTTGGAAGCACCCAGGGCTCTTGCAGCAAGCACATATTCCCTCTCTCTTTCTTTGTAGGTAACGGTTCGCATGGTCCAGGTGATTCCGATCCAACCGAAAAAGGCCATGATTAATATAAGCATTATAAAATTCGGGACCATGATGGAAGAAATGATAATGATCACATATAAAAATGGTACGTTTGACCAGATTTCGATTATTCGTTGGAAAATCAAATCGAATTTACCGCCCCAAAATCCCATTGCGCTTCCGATACTGACGCCAATAGCATAATTGACCAGCAACAGCAAAAGAGAGAAGAAAATTGCAATCCTGAATCCATAGACAAGCCTTGCAACAATGTCCCTGCCTACTGCATCTGTGCCTATATAGTGTTTCTCTTTTGTGGACGGAGGAAACGGTGGGAATTCGTCTTTCCTCAGATCATTTTCGTAAGCATTATAAGGCACCATAGGCATCAAGACCCAGTTTCCTTTGTCTTCGGCCCGAAACATTTCGGCAAGCTGCCGGTAATTTGTCTCGTATCTGTAGCTTAGACCGAATGTTGCTCCTGGGATCATTTGTGTATACGTTGGTAAATAGAATTTGCCTTCGTAGTGTACGATAACCGCACGATTGTTTATGAGCATTTCGGCAAAAATAGAAACAAAGATCATAACAGCGAAAATAATAAAGGAATAGTATCCCCTCTTTATTGATTTGAAACGCCTGATTTTTTTTATTGTTAAAGGATTGAGTTTCATCATATTTATTCGTAACCAATCAGGTTGTTAGGTTCACAGTTCACGGTTCACAGTTGGTTGCATAGTTCGCGGCCGTTCAATCTTCATCGCTTTCTAACCCTGAACAGTGAACCTTGGAACTTTGAACCTGAGTTACATTTATTCAAACTTTACTCTGGGATCCACAATGGCAACACAAATGTCTGATAAAATGTTTCCGATCATAAAAAGAAGCGATGATATCACCAAAATTCCCATCACCACCGGATAATCCCGTTCAACAACCGATTCATAGCCAAGCAGCCCCATACCGTTGATATTAAAAACAGTTTCTATAAGAAATGAGCCGGAAAGTATAATTGATATATTGTTTCCAAAACTTGTCGCTATGGGAATAAGACTGTTTCTAAGGGCATGCCTGAATACGGCTTTTTTGAAGGGCAGGCCTTTTGCAATGGCAGTTCGCACATAGTCCGAAGCCAGGTTATCCATAAGCGTGTTTTTCATCAACAAGGTCATCACCGTAAACGAGCCGATCACATATGCGATTAGTGGAAGCGCTGTGTGCCAGGCTATATCCAAAGTTTTTCCAATCAGCGTAAAGTCTTCAAAATCATCGCTGACAAGACCTCCAAGAGGAAATATTTCCCAGTGTGAGGCAAACAACACCAGCATAAATACACCGGCAACCCAGCCTGGTATGGCATAACCGGTAAAAACCACAACCGATGAAAAATTGTCAAAAGAACTTTTATGCTTAATCGCCTTTAGAATGCCCAGCGGAATGCATACCCCGTAAACCAGGATTAAAGATAGTATTCCGAAATAAAGGGATATGGGAATCCGTTCCCTTATCATGCTCCACACCGGATCGTAATAACGGGTCGATGTGCCCAGGTCTCCGGTAAGTATCTTGCCCAGCCAGAGGAAATAGCTCACAAGGACAGGCTTGTCGAAACCGTAGTATTTCTTCAGTTCCTCAATCTGCTCTTCGGAAAGCGGTTGAGTCTGCTCGGCAGATGATCTTCCTGCTCTCCCACCTTCAATGCCCGGCATCTGCTGGGCCTGTGCGATGATACGTTCAATGGGTCCGCCAGGAACAAACCGGGTTATGGTAAACACCATAATGGTTATTCCTATAAATGTCGGTATAACTAAAAGCAAACGCCTTATGAAATAAGCTGTCATTAAATTCCCCGTCTGAATTACCCGATAGTTTTTTCAAGTAAAGCTATGCATACATCACAACCTGCTACTTTTCAAGGCAAGGTTGTAATTTGACTGTTAAGACAAGTGATGATAAGCTTTTATTTCCTTTATTACATATTTTGAGTTTTCTGTGGAAAAATTTAAAAACAATCACGAAAACACGAAATTAAAACCTTTTATAAGAAAATAAATAATTGATGAACTCATAAAAAATATCACCGATGGCTAAGTAGAAAGTTCCATATAC
>JAUWOH010000377.1 GCA_030612225.1 Desulfobacteraceae bacterium | reverse complement strand
AGTACGACCATATTGAACAATTCACTGGATGAGATTCTTGCCCATTGTTCACCCGATGCATTTGTCTCAATTATCGGTCCTACGGCTGGATATTTCCCGGACCCGCTTTTTGCCCGCGGTGTCGATGTTGTGGGTGGAAGGATAGTAAATAACGGCGAATTGTTTTTACAGCTGATTGCAGAAAGAAAACGCTGGGGAGACGCTACACAAAGGACCTGTTTCCAGAAAGAGACCTACGCCGGTATAATTTAATTGCTGATTAATTTCATTTTAACCCCCTCCTTTTAAACTGCTTTTATTTTTTACAGATTCGTTTACCTTGCTCTTTTCCTTTGACACACTGTGATTTTTTGTCTACATGAAGTTAACTTTTTCCTGTTTCATTATTGATGAATTCGTAAAATGACGAATTCATCAGGTTTTAAGATTTAGGTTTAAGTTGATGCAATTAACTGTTTTATCAAATACTTAAAACTTGACACCTAAAACCTAAAACGTTTCGTAAAAAGTTCTTTTTTGATTTTTTACGAAACCATCATTATTCAGCGTAATGAGACCTTTGAAAAATGGTAATTTTTGTTCGAGTTCAAGGAAGGCGAAAATTTCAACCACAGGAATATATAGAATATTTCGAGGATTGAAATTTGAGCCTGACGCAGAAATCGGATAAAAAGTACCGTTTCGAAGTCTGCGCTTATCTGCAAAGGTCTCGTAATGAAAAAGGCTAAACAATGGCTCTATCTTTTTTAGAAGGAAATGAAGCAATTGCCTGGGGAGCAAAAGAGGCAGGTTGCCGGTTTTTTGCCGGTTATCCGATTACACCGGCTACAACTATTTTTAATACATTGCTTAATCTGTTGCCTCCTTCAGGCGGGATATGTCTTCAGGGCGAAGATGAGATAGCTTCAATCGGCTATTGCCTCGGAGCTTCCATGGCCGGATTGAAATCGATGACGGCAACTTCCGGTCCTGGCATCAGCCTGTACAGCGAACAGATATCTTTTGCCATAGGAAGTGAAATTCCGATTGTAATTGTAGATGTCCAGCGTCTAGGGCCTTCCACGGGCTCAGCCACCCGTGGTGCGGATGGTGATATTAATTTTATGCGCTGGGGCAACAGCGGCGGGTTGCCTGTAATCGTTTTAGCTCCGGTTGATGTGAAAGACTGCTTTTTACTGACCATGCATGCCTTCAATCTTGCTGAAGAATTCAGATGCCCGGTATTCATCGCATCTAACAAGGAAATTGCAATGACACGCGAGAGTATCGACCTGAAAAGCATTAAAAGACCGGATATAAAAGAACGGCAGGCTCCTTTGAAAGGAAAACCTTTTCTTCCGTTTGATGTTGCTGACGGCCGGATGGTACCCGACTTTCTTCCCATAGGCAGCGATGTGCCTGTACGCCAGACTTCTTCAACTCACGGCCCGGATGGTTATATTACAACGAGTTCCAAAGAAATCGCCGAAAATCAAAACCGGCTGAAAAAAAAGCTGGTTTCAGCAGTACAATCCTTTTCTTTTTATGAAGAATACATGAACAAAGATGCGGATACTCTGCTTATTACTTACGGAATCACCACCCGCGCTGCCCGGGCAGCCTGTGATGATCTCAAAAAGGCAGGCACACCGATATCTCACCTTGTTCTCAAGACACTCTGGCCCGTTCCTGAAGACCTGATCCGGGAGAAAGCCAAACATTTTAAACATATTGTCGTTGCAGAGATGAATCTTGGACAGTATGTTCGTGAAATAGAGCGCATCCTGCCGAAAAAACAGATAAAGTTCTATGGGCAGATGGATGGCAGCCTGATTTATCCGGATCAGTTAAAGGAGGTAATCAGCAATGTCTAGTTTGTTAAATAAAAGCAGGCCTCCGGTCTTTTGCCCTGGTTGCTCCCATGAGCGTGTTGTCAACGCTCTTGAAAAAGCATTCCAAAATATGTGCCTGCCCGGCGATCAGATTGTTATGGTCAGCGATATCGGCTGCTCCGGACTTTTTGACACATTTTTTAATACACACGCATTTCATGGTCTTCACGGCCGCGCCCTGACTTATGCAGCAGGACTGAAACTCTCCCGGCCTGAATTAAATGTCATAGTTACCATGGGTGACGGAGGCCTGGGTATAGGCGGAGCTCACCTTTTAGCTGCCTGCCGCCGAAACCTTGATTTAACCCTTCTGATTTTAAACAATTTTAATTTCGGGATGACCGGGGGCCAGTGTTCTGCAACAACTCCATCCGAAACACAGGTAGGGTCAGGGTTTTTAAACCAGCTTGAACGTCCTTTAGATGTCTGTGAAGTTGCCTCTGCGGCAGGGATTGCATATGCTGCCCGCTGCTCAAGTTACAAAAAAGATCTTCCCCAGGAAATTGAAAAGGCAATCCGGTTTAACGGCTTTTCTTTGATTGATATGTGGGGAATTTGCCCCGGACGATTTACAAAGCGAAACAAACTGACGCCAAATGATATAGATAACTCTCTTTCTGAACTGCCTTCAATGAAAGGTGTAGTTTCAGGAAACGTTAGAAAAGAATATAGCAGGCATTATAGAGAACTGGCAGAAAGCCGGAAAACGGTTAGTGCCCCTGTAAACATTAAAGCTTCGCTCATCCCTTTGAATACCGACCGACAGGAAGTAATTATTCTTGGCAGTGCTGGTCAGCGGATTGTAACCGCTGGAGAGATTTTATGTTTAGCAGGTCTGTCTGCCGGGTTAAACGCGACACAGAAAAATGACTATCCCATCACCGTGCTAAGAGGCCATTCAATCAGCGAGCTTGTTCTGTCCTCGGAAGAAATCGGCTTTACCGGAATTTTGAATCCTGATGTAATCGTGGTCTTAAGCCAGGAAGGTGTGGACCGTCGCAAAGCTTTCTTTGATACTCTGGATGAAGAGACCCTGATCCTAAAGGTTCCGGAAGCAAAGATTCCTTCCTGTAGGGCCAGGATAATGCATATAGACTTTAAAGCCCAGGGGATAAAATCCCAGGACCGGGCACTAGCATCTTTGTCCATCCTTGCAAAACTCAATAAGATTATCAGTCTTGAAATGCTTCAATCCGCTTTGAAAGTCCGGTTCAAAGAGCCGGCTTTAAGTATGTCTCTTGATCTGGTTGATCGGGTTAAAATCGATAATTATTAGAGCCTGTTTCATAACGTTTCCGTTTTTTCTTGCGATGGAGCATGCAGTGATGGTATTGAATCATCCAAAAATTATCTGTTACATACTAATGAAAAATTAAGGCGCATGGTTAGTTAGTGCCTGAAGGAAAACCTCTGTTTTCGTTCGAAAACTCGAAACCCGAAGCACGAAATACGAAACAATTACCAAAATGCGAATGTTTCAATGACAGAAACATCGCAATTCCAATAGGTTAGTTTTGGTTATTTTGTCATTTGACATTCGAATTTGTTTCGGATTTCGATATTCGGATTTTGTCTGAACATGACTTTTCGTTCAGACAATAGTTGGGTATTTTATTGGAACCGTTACAAGCAATATTTCTAGGCATAATTCAGGGTTTAACTGAATTTTTACCGGTAAGCAGCTCCGGCCATCTTGTATTATT